>JAXDPV010000083.1:0-18940 GCA_034668185.1 Actinomycetota bacterium | reverse complement strand
ACCACCCCCCCCCCAAACGAGGCGGCGGTGGTGCCGCCGGCGGGGGCGGCGATGTCGATGCGGTAGCGCTCGCCGTCCCAGGTGATCCGGGCGGCGCCGCCGGGCGCGATCTTCACCGGGAACCCGGCGGCCGGGGGTCCGTCGCCCGACCCCTCTCGGAGTTCGCCGCCGTTGGGGAAGCCGAGCACCGCGGCCGCGGGCGCGGCCCCGGCGTCGAGCACGGGCACCCGCACGTGGCCCCTGCCCTTGCCGATGGTCGTGCCCGGATAGAACTGCCCGAGGATCGCCTCCGTCGACGCCCCGGCCGAGGCCATCGAGAACGCCCCCTCCTGGGCCATCCCGACCCCGTGCCCGTGGCCACGCCCGTCGATCACCACCACGCCCACCGGCGCCCCGGCCCCGGCCCCGGCGAAGACCGGCCACGTCACCCCGGCCACCACCATCCCCAAGACCCCAGCCAAGGCGCGCCGGCCAAGGCCCGCCCGCACCACGGGCCCCCGGTATCGGGGTTTAGCAAAGGGGTGTGACAGCATCGCCGGTAGAGTCTTCACGTATGCCCCGGGGGCGGACGAATCCCGTGATGGTGACCCGGGTCCGGGCCGACGGGCGGGCTCGGGTGCCGGATCGGGTGGTGAGCGAGGAGCCGATGGAGGTCCGCCTCGACGACCACCTGGTCACGACCACCATGCGCACGCCCGGGCACGACTACGAGCTGGCCGTCGGCTTCGTGTTCACCGAGGGGCTGTTGGAGAACGCGCCGGTGCAGCAGGTCAGGTACTGCGCCACCGGCTCGGCGGTCGAGACCGAGTTCAACGTCGTGTCGGTCGAGACCGGCGGCCTCGCCCCCGAGCCCACACCCCGGCTCGGCACGACCACCTCGTCGTGCGGACTCTGCGGTTCGGCTTCGCTCGACGCGCTGGCCGCACGGCTCGCGCCCCTCGCCGAACCGGCGGCCCCCTTCGACCTCGACCTCGTACAAGCCGTCATGGAGAAGGTCAGCGCCGACCAGGAGCTGTTCCACCTCACCGGCTCGGTCCACGCGGCCGCGGCCTACGACGCCACCACCGGCGCCGTGTCCGTCGTGAGGGAGGACGTCGGCCGCCACAACGCCGTCGACAAGGTCGTCGGTCGCCTGCTCCTCGACGGCCAACTGCCGGCCACGAACCAGGGCCTGTTCGTCAGTGGCCGGGTCTCCTTCGAGATCGTCCAGAAAGCGTGGGCCGCGGGCTTCGGCCAGGTCGCCGCCGTCAGCGGGCCCACCGACCTGGCGGTGGCGACGGCCAAGCGGGCCAACATCGCGCTGGCCGGCTTCGTCAGGGACCGGGGAGCCAACCTCTACACGTGAAGAAGTGGGACCCGCGCACGTGGGCCGGGCTCGCTCCCAACGGCATCGGCCAGCAGAAGCCCAACCACTACGGCGAGATGGCCAAGGTGGCATGGGAGAACAGGAAGCACCCGCTCTACGCCTGGCGCATCCTGAGCCGAGGCGCCTGCGACGGCTGCGCCCTCGGCGTCACCGGCTTCCACGACTGGACGATCGACGGCGTCCACCTCTGCACCACCCGGCTCAAGCTGCTGGCGGTCAACACCGCCGACGCCATCGACGACCGCGCCCTCCGAGAGGACGCCGACGAGCTCAGGCGGGCGAACACCGGCGCCCAGCTCCGCAACCTCGGCCGCCTCGCCCACCCCATGCGCCGTCGCCACGGCGACGCCGGCTTCGAGCGCATCACCTGGGACGAAGCCATGGGCACCATCGCCCGAGCCATCGCTGGATCGACGCCAGACCGAACCGCGATCTACCTCACCAGCCGGGGCATCACCAACGAGGTGTATTACGCCGCCGGCAAAGCGGCCAGGGCGATGGGGATCGCCTCGGTCGACTCCGCCGCCCGGGTGTGCCACGCCCCCAGCACCTACGCCCTGAAGGACGCCATCGGGGTGGCCGCCAGCACCTGCTCGCTCGCCGACGTCCTCGAAACCGACCTCGTCGTCCTCATCGGCACCAACCCGGCCAACAACCAACCCGTCTTCATGAAGTACCTCTACGAAGCCAAGCGCAACGGGGCCAAGGTCGCCGTCGTCAACCCGTACCTGGAGCCGGGACTCGAGCGCTACTGGGTCCCGAGCTCGCCCGAGTCCGCCGTCTTCGGCACCAAGATCAGCGACCTCCACATCCCGGTGCGGCCCCAGGGCGACGTCGCCTTCTGCAACGCCGTCCTGAAGGCGCTGATCGAACAAGGCCACGTCGACCGCACCTACGTCGACGAACGCACCGAAGGTTGGGCCGAACTGGTCGCCGCCCTCGAACACCAACCGATGGAGGCGCTGCTCGAAGCCAGCGGCCTCACCAGGCAACACGTCCAGGACTTCGCCGACCTCTACGCCGCCAGCCGCTCGGCCATCCTCGTCTGGTCGATGGGCATCACCCAGCACAAGGAGTCGGTCGACGGCGTGCGGGCCATCGTCAACCTCGCCCTCGCCCGGGGAAACGTCGAGCGCAACGGCGCCGGCCTCATGCCGATCCGGGGCCACTCGGGCGTGCAGGGCGGGGCCGAGATGGGCGCCTACGCCACCGCCTTCCCCGGCGGCGCGCCCGTCGACGAGGACAACGCACGACGGTTCGCACAGGCGTGGGGCTTCGAGGTGCCGTCGGAGCCGGGCCTCACCGCCCCCGAGATGATCGAGGCCGCGGCCCGCAACGAGCTCGACGTGCTCTACGCCTCGGGCGGCAACTTCCTCGACGTGCTCCCCGACCCCAAGCTCGTCGAGCGGGCCCTCGGCAACGTGCCCCTGCGCGTCCACCAGGACATCGTCGTGAGCTCGCAGATGCTCGTGCCCCCGGGCCCGGGCGGCGAGGTCATTCTCCTGCCCGCGGCCACGAGGTACGAGCAGGAGGGCGGCGGCACCGAGACGACCACCGAGCGCCGCATCATCTTCAGCCCGCAGATCGAGGGCCACCACGTCGGTGAGGCCAGGAGCGAGTGGCGCATTTTCGCCGACCTCGCCTCGCGCGTCCGGCCCGACCTGGCCCACGCCTTCGCCTGGCCGACCAACCAGGACCTCAGGAGGGAGATCGCCGAGGTCGTGCCCCTCTACCGGGGCATCGAGACCCTCTCGCAGCCGGGCGACGGCGTCCAGTACGGAGGAAGGCACCTCGCCCTGCCCTTCCGCCGCTTCCGCCCGGTGGCCCCGACGCCGCACGAACTGGCCGACGACGAGTTCTTCGTGTCGACCCGCCGGGGCAAGCAGTTCAACTCGATGGTCTACGCCGATCGGGACCCATTGACCGGCGCCGCCCGCGACGACGTCCTCATGGACCCGGCCGACGCCGCCGCCCTCGGATTGACCGCCGGTGACGCCGTCACGTTGGTATCGACCACCGGCCGGTATGACGGTCGCATCCGCCTGGCCCGCCTCCCGGCCCGCAGCCTGCAGGTCCACTGGCCCGAGGGCAACGTCCTGCTCCCGAGCGGCCCGGACCACCGCGAGCCGCACTCCCAGGTGCCCGACTACAACGCCGTCGTCACCGTCGAGTCCAGGGCCTGAAGTGACCTCACCGGGCTAGTCACGAAGGACCCTCTTCTCCATGGTCCGTACACCACGCAGGGTGACTTCGCCTACCGCCGAGCCGGCCATTCGCGCGCCATTTCGATAAGGAAATTCCGGGTGCCTGCCGACCTGAGATCAACTACTTGAAAAGGGGCGGATATGCCGATGTGGATGGGCGCAACAACTACGGAGGGCTCCCCGAGCCGATCCGTAGCGTGGGGACGGGGGCGCCGATGGGCGGCCGTGGCCGTCGCCGCCGTGTTGCTCGCGGGAGCGGGCGGATTGCATTCGGCGCAGGCGACTGACGTCGCCGCCGATGGCAGCGAGATGGTCCACGTGATCGTGGAAGGCACGACGGCCCAGGACGCCAGCGTCGAGGCCCGTGACAGCGGTGGCACCGTCGAGCGTTCGCTCGGCCTGGTGGACGCCGTGGCCGTCGAGATGACAGCCGCCGAGGCCGCCGACCTGGCCGCCAAGGACGGCATCGAGGTCAGCGTCGACGATCCCATCACCCTGCACCAGGTCGCCGAGCCCACCGCTCCGGCCGAACCCCGGCCCGCGACCGGCGTCTTCGTCGACGCCACCGGTGCCCGCACCGTCGCCGCCTCCGGCGTCGATGGCAGCGGCGTCACCGTCGCCGTCCTCGACAGCGGCATCCAGAACCTGCCCGATTTCGCCGGCCGGCTGGTCGGCGGCATCGACCTGTCGGGCGAGGGCAACCCCTTCCACGACGGCTACGGCCACGGCACCTTCGTCGCCGGCCTCGTCGCCGGCAACGGTGCGTCGTCCGGCGGTGCCTACGTCGGTGAGGCGCCCGGCGCCAAGCTGGTGGCCATCAAGGCCGCCGGCGCCAGCGGCAAGACCCGGGCCAGCACGGTCATCGCCGGCATCCACTGGGCGATCCTCAACAAGACCCGCCTCGGCATCAAGGTCCTGAACCTGTCGCTCGGCGCTTCCGGCCTCGAGTCCACCACCACCTCGCCCCTGAACCGTGCGGTCGAGCGGGCGTGGGACGCGGGCATCGTCGTCGTCACCTCGGCCGGCAACTTCGGCCCCGGGTACGGCTCGATCTCCAAGCCGGGCGACGATCCGCTCGTCGTCACCGTCGGTGCGTCCGACGATGCCGGCACGGCCACCACCACCGACGACACCGTGCCCGCCTTCTCCGGCGTCGGCCCGACCTACGCCGACGGCTGGCTCAAGCCTGACCTGCTCGCCCCCGGCCGTTCGGTCGTGAGCCTCCGGGTCCCGGGTTCGAAGATCGACTCCGAGAACCCGACGGCCCGCATCGGTGACGGCAACTTCAAGGGCACGGGCACGTCGTTCAGCACGGCCATCGTCAGCGGCGCCGCCGCCATGGTCCTGCAGGCCCACCCCGACGCCACCCCCGACCTGGTGAAGGGCCGACTCCTCGGCACCACCGTGGCCGGCCCGGTCGGCAGCCCGATGGTCGACGGCCACGGCCTGCTCAGCGCCTACGGGGCGGTCAACGCCACCGGCATCTCGTTCTCGCAAGCCAACGCCGTCCGTTGGGGCAGCCCGTCGCCCGCCGTCGGTGGCGTGGTCGACCTCGGCTCTTCGTGGAACGGTTCCTCTTGGAACGGCTCGTCTTGGAACGGCTCGTCTTGGAACGGCTCGAGCTGGAACGGCTCGAGCTGGAACGGTTCAAGTTGGAACGGGTCGAGTTGGAACGGCTCGTCTTGGAACGGCTCTAGCTGGAACGGGTCGTCTTGGAACGGTTCGAGCTGGAACGGCTCTAGCTGGAACGGCTCCTCATGGAACGGGTCTTCGTGGAACGGATCGAGTTGGAACGGGTCGAGTTGGAACGGGTCGAGCTGGAACGGCTCGTCCTGGAACGGCTCGAGCTGGAACTGATCTGATCCGATGAAACTGCCCCTCCCCGCAAAAGCGGTGATTGCGATGGCGGCGCTGATCGGCGCCGCCGTCGCCCACCGGGCCGGTGAGCTCGCGGCCTTGCAAGGCTTCGGTCCGATCGCCTACGTCGTCGTGCTCGGCGCGTTGGCGGCCGCGACCTGGGTCTGGCCGCTGCTCATCTACCGGGGGGCAGAGTCGGAAGCCGTACACCTCGACGAAGGCTTCTTCGTCATCATGGCGCTGCTGTTGCCGCCGGCGGGGACGATCCTCGCCTTCGCCGGCGCAACCGTGGTCGCCCAGCTCGTGCGCCGCCGCCCGATGGTGAAGTCGATCTTCAACTTCGGCCAGGTGCTCGCTTCGGTCGGGATGGGCATCGCCGCCTTCGACGTCGTGTCGCCGTCGGGCGCACCCCTCACGCCCCGTTCGCTCGTGGCCGCCTGCATCGGCGCCCTCGTGTTCTTCCTCGTGAACAGTTGCTCGCTGGGGCTGATCCTCACCGCGACCGGCGCCATGCCATTCCGCAAGGCGATCTTCGACGGCGTGCAGATCCGCCTCGTGCTGGTCGCCGCCTGCGTCGGCACCGCCGTCATCGCCGCCCTCGCCCTGAGCGCCTACACGTGGGCGATCGCGCTGGTGGGACTGCCCTTCCTCATCCTCCGCCAGGTCCTGGCCGGCCACTTCCGTGCCCGCCACGACCGGGCCCGTATGCAAGGCCTCTTCGAGGCGACCCTCGACGTCAACCGCTCGATGGGTTCCCTCGACGTCGAGGGTTCGCTGTGCCAGTGGGCCAACGTCCTGCTCCGTTCGCAGCACGCCTCGGTCGTACACGACAAGCCCGAGGACGGCGGCCTGGCCGCTCCCCTCGGCGGCAGCGAGACGCCGACGTGGATGGTCGTCAGCGGCCGCAGCAAGGCCGAGCCCTTCGACTCCGCCGACCACGCGCTGCTCGAAGCCCTCGCCGCCGTCGGCACCGGCGCGTTGGCCAACGCCGCCCTGTACGGCGAGGTCCGCCGCCACCAGGACCACCTGGCCACGATCACCTCGACGTTGGGCGAAGGCGTGTGCGCCGTCGACACCAACCGCCGCATCACCTTCGTCAACCCGGCGGCCCAGCAGATGCTCGGCCTCGATCCGGCCGAGGCCGCCAGCATCACCGCCGGCGAGCCCTCGAAGGTGCGCCTCGACTTCCTCGACGGTCCCGTCGGCGTGGCCATGACCTCGCGCACGACGGTGCGGGTCGAGGACACGACCTTCCGCCGCTTGGACGGCGAGCCCCTGGCCGTGGCCTTCACCTGCTCGCCGATCGTGCAGGACGGCGTGGCCACCGGTGCGGTGCTCGTCTTCCGTGACATCGCCGAGCGCAAGGCCTTCGAGGAGCGCCTGGCCCACCACGCCTTCCACGACGCGCTGACCGGCCTCCCGAACCGGCGGGTCTTCCTCGACCGGCTGGAGAACGCACTCGGCCGCGCCCGCCGCAGCGACCAGACCCACGCCGTGCTCTTCGCCGACGTCGACCGGTTCAAGGTCGTCAACGACGGCGTCGGCCACCTCGGCGGCGACCACCTGCTGATCGCCATCGCCGAGCGCCTGTCGGCCGCCGTCCGCCCCGGCGACACCGTGGCCCGCTTCGGCGGGGACGAGTTCACCGTCCTGCTCGAGGACATCGGCGGGCCCGAAGAGGTCGCCCGCGCCGCCGCCCGCCTGCTCGCCACCCTCGACGAGCCCATCCTGCTGCCGAGCGGCCACGAGGTCGTGGCCACGTTGAGCATGGGCGTGGCCATGACGTCGGCCGACCAGATCAGCGCCGACGACGTCCTCCACAACGCCGATGTCGCCATGTACCAGGCCAAGGCCAAGGGCCTCGGTCGCTACGAGCTGTTCGACCCGTCGGCCATGGGCGCCCGCTCGATCGAGCGCATCGAGCTCGAGGTCGCGTTGCGGCACGCCCTGGAGAACGACGAGATCGAGGTCCACTACCAGCCGGTGTTCACCACCGAGTCGAAGTCGATCGTCGGCACCGAGGCGCTCGTGCGGTGGCGCCACCCCCGCAAGGGCCTGGTGTCGCCCGGCGACTTCATCGGCCTGGCCGAGGAGACCGGGCTCATCCTGTCGCTCGGCAAGCTCGTGCTCGAGTCGGCGTGCCGGCAGACCAAGGCGTGGACGGACGAGTTCGGCCGCCCGCTGACCGTCGCCGTCAACCTGTCGGCCCGCCAGTTCGGCCAGCCCGACCTCTCGGTGCAGGTGTCCGACGTGCTGGCCGCCACCGGGCTGGCGCCGTCGGCGCTCTGCCTCGAGATCACCGAGAGCGTGGCCGTGCAGGACATGGAGCGGACGATCGGGATGCTGCACGAGCTCAAGCGGCTCGGCGTGCGGTTGGCCATCGACGACTTCGGGACCGGGTACTCGTCGCTCAACTACCTCAAGCAGTTCCCGGTCGACGTGGTCAAGCTCGACCGTGGGTTCGTGGCCGGGCTCGAGACGAGCACCGTCGACGCCGCCATCATCGCCGCCGTCGTCGGGTTGTCGAGCGCCATCGGCATCTCGATCGTAGCCGAAGGCGTGGAGACCCAGAGCCAGTTCGACACCCTCGCCGGCCTCGGCTGCGAGTTCGTGCAGGGGTACCTGCTGGCCAAGCCGGAACCGGCCGACGACTTCCGTGATCGGTTGGCCGCCAGCCGGGCCCCGTCGCTCGTGATGCTGGCGGGATAGGCCGCCGACCCTCCGTAGACTCATTCCTTGTGAGTGAGCCCCTGTCCCCGTCGGTTGGTTGGAACGTGCTCCACCTGTTCTGCAAGGCCGGGCCCGGGTTCGACGCCCAGGCGGTGTTGGGCGCGGTGAAGGAAGCGGCCACCGCCGACCATCAGGTCGTGTCGTTCGCGGTGTTGGGCCACAAGGCCGACGTCGGCTTCCTGGCCATCGGGCCCGACGTGTGGCACCTGCGTTCGTTCCAGGCGGCGTTGCAACGGGCCGGGTTGGTGGTGGCTTCGTCGTACGTGAGCCTGACCGAGGTGAGCGAGTACGCCGCCGGTATGCCCGAGGAGATGCTCCGGACCCGGCTGTATCCGGTGCTGCCACCCGAGGGCAAGCGGGCGATCTGCTTCTATCCGATGTCGAAGCGGCGGGGCGTGCCCGGCGGGGGCGAGAACTGGTTCACGCTGCCCTTCGACGATCGCAAGGAGCTGATGTACGAGCACGGGGCCAGCGGGCGGAAGTTCTCTGGCCGCATCCTGCAGTTGGTGACCGGCTCGACCGGTCTCGACGACTACGAGTGGGGCGTGACCTTGTTCGGCGTCCACCCCGACGACATCAAGGCCACCGTCTACACCATGCGCTACGACCGGGCCTCGGCGATCTACGCCGACTTCGGGCCCTTCTTCTTCGGCGTGATCGGTTCGGCCGACGAGGTCGTCGCTTCGCTGGCATGACGCTGGCTTCCTTCCCTTCGACGCGGCGGGCGTTGCTCGTCAGCTTGAAGAAGCGGGGGGAGGCGCGGGCCGAGGACCTGGCTGGCGACCTGGCGATCACCGCCAGCGCCGTCCGCCAGCATCTGAGTGGGTTGGTGTCGTCCGGGTTCGTCGGCCATCGCGAGGTCAAGGGCACGCCGGGCCGGCCCAAGCACGTGTACTCGCTGACGCCCGCGGCCGAGGCGTTGTTCCCCAAGAGCTACAGCGACCTCACCAACGAGGTGCTGGCCATCGTCGAGGACGAGGACCCGGTGCTGCTGGCCCGGGTGTTCGACCGCCGCCGTGACCGGCGCATCGAGAACGCTTCCTCGCGGTTGGCCGGCAAGCGTTCGTTCGCCGACCGGGTCGACGAGGTGACCCGCATCCTGGACGAGGACGGCTACCTCGCCGAGTGGGCGCTGCTCGACGACGGCTCCTACCGCATCACCGAGCACAATTGCGCCGTGCTCGGCGTGGCCCAGCGCTATGGCCAGGCCTGCTCCAGCGAGATCGAGTTCCTGCGCACGGTCTTGCCCGAGGCCACCGTCGAACGCACCAGCCACATCGTGGCCGGCGCCCACCGTTGCGCCTACCTGGTGACGCCGCTGCGCCGGCGCCGGCTATCCGAGCAGTAGCCCACGGGGGAGCCGGGGGACAGGCATTCGTCCTTCGAGCTCGTAGGTGTCGCCATTGAAGAATGCGACCTGCGTGCCCGTCCACGACAAGATCGCGACGGTCGATCCCATTGCCGAGATGTCCCGTGGTTGCCCGTCGAGCGGCCGGGTGACGCAGTTCTCGGCCCGCCCGTCGCAGAAGACGACGAGGTTGGCCACGCCATCGGTGGCGACGACACGCCCGTCCCCGTAGTAGGCGAGGTGTCCCACCCCGTCGCCGGCGGCGAAGCTCCCGGCGGGCACGGCCTTGTCGCCCTCGATCCGGTAGAGCGTCGGGATCTGTAGCCCGACGACGACGGAGGGGCCACAGGCGATGGCGATGGGGCGGATGTCGGGTGGGGTGGGAACTTCGGCGACGACGTGCAGGCTGGTGGTGTCGAGTACGAGGATCTTGGTGTCCCAGCCGGCGGTCATGTAGATCCGGTCGTCCTTGACGCAGATCTTGGGGTGTCGCCGTCGATCACCAGGTTGTAGGGCCACAAGTCCTCGATGTCGCCCGGCTTCTCCGGTCGAGGGGCGGGCAGGTCGAATGCCGCGACCGGTTCGAGGGTGTCCTGGTCCGACGCCACCAGTGACGAGACGTTGCTGCTGACCACCAACACGTAGCGGCCCCACCGGGCGGTGACCTCGGCGCCGCCGACCTTCGGGGACACCCTGGTCTCCGTCAGCGTCACCTGACCAGCGACCGGCGGCAGGAAGGCGTGCAGCAGATTCGGGCTCATCTCCCCGACGAAGAGACGTGGTGGCCCGGTCTCACCCTTGTCGGGAAGCGCCGAAGCGAGACCAGGCCGGTCGTAGGGTTTCGCACCAGGCGAGATGACCGAGCTCATCGTCACCGAATCGGCCCCCGGCCTGGGGATCGACCCCGTGCCGGCGATCATGGCGCGATCCCTGGCCAACGCCGCCGCCAAGGCCACGGACGCGCACACCAAGGCGACGAGAAGAACCCATGCCCGCTTGGTCAAAGCGAATGCCTTTCCGGAAACCGAAGCTAGACCGGCCCGAAGGCGTCGGTCGCCTTAGGGCAGCAGGAGGTGCGAGTCGCCGAACTCGTGCCAGCGGTAGCCGGCGGTGGCGGCTTGGGCGTAGGCCTCTTCGAGGAGGGGGCGGCCGGCGACGGCTTCGAGGAGCAGGAGGTGCGAGGCCTCGGGCGGGTGCCATCCGGTGACGAGGCCGCCGACGACGCGCACGCCCCGCTCGGGGGTGACGACGAGCTCGGTCCAGCCTTGGCCGGGGTGGACGTCGCCGTGCTCGTCGGCCACGGTTTCGAGGGCGCGGACGACGGTGGTGCCGACGGCCACGACCCGTCCGCCTTCTCGTTTGGTGTCGTTGACGAGTTGGGCCGTACTGAGGGGCACGTTGTAACGCTCGGGGTAGGGGAGCTCGCCGAGTTCGAGCGACGAGACGCCGGTGTGGAGGACGAGGGGGGCGATGCGCACGCCCCTGGCCACGAGCCTCGTGAGCACGTCGGTGGTGAACGGCCGGCCCGCGCTCGGCAACTCGGCGCTGCCGGGCTCATTGCCGTAGACGTTCTGGTACGCCGACAGGGGCCAGGCGCCGCCGGCGTGGGCGTAGCGGATCGGTTGGCCCCACCTGGCGAGGTAGGCGAGCAGCGATCGTTCTCCGATGCTGAGCTCGGCGAACCACAGGCGTTGGCCGCCGCCGAAAGGTGCGACGAGCCTGGCCTCTTCGCCGCCGGGCAGGGCGATGGTGCGGGGGCCGGTGACCGGCGGGTCGGCGGGCACGGTGCCGAAGCCCTGTTGGTTCCTGAGCTCGACCAGCCACAGGCCGCCCGGCATCGACGTCGAGAGGTGGAGGAGTTGGTTGCCCTCGACGGGCACGGCCGCGGGCACGGTCGACGACGTGTTGATCACCAGGACGTCGCCGGGTTCGAGGTGTCTCGGTAGGTCGTTGAAGGTCGTGTGCCGGTGGCCGTTCTCCGACGACGACACCAGCAACCTGACCGCGTCCCTCGTGATGCCCCGCATCTCCGGCGGCTCGTGGGCCTCCAACATCCCGTCCATGGCTGAGTTGTCTGCCACATCTGGCAGACAACTCAGCAATGAAGGCGGATTCATGCCAGCTCCCGGGCCGAGTAGCGGCCGCTGGGGTGGTCGCCGGTGAGGAGGGCGACGAAGCCGGGGACGCTGTCCTCGGGCAGCGGGCGGTCGGAGATGTCCTCGTCGGGGAAGGCCTCCTGTTGCATCTGGGTGCGCATGTCGCCGGGGTCGACGGCGTAGACCCGCACGGCTTTCTCCTCCTCGGCCATCACCCTCGATGCGTGTTCGAGGGCCGCTTTGGACGAGCCGTAGCCGCCCCATCCTTCGTAGGCCTCCACGCCGGCGTCGGAGGTGACGTTGACGACGCGGCCGTTCGACGTGCGTAGCAGCGGCAGGGCGGCGGCGGCCAGGGCGATCGGCGCCACCACGTTGACCTCGTAGACCTGACGCAGGACCTCGGCCGGGTACTCGGCCAACGTCGGTTGGGGCGACGGGCCCAGGATCGACGCATTGTTCACCAGCGCATCGAGCCCGCCCAACCGCTCGCACGCGGCGATGAGCTCGGCCCGGTGGCCGGCGTCGGCCACGTCGCCGGCGATGGCCACCGCTTCGCCAGGCCCGGGCAGGCCCTTCACCAGGTCGTCGAGGGCGCCACCGCCCCTGGCGTCGAGCACGAGCTTCCAACCGTCGCCCGCCAACCGCCGGGCCAACGCGGCCCCGAGGCCCCGGGAAGCGCCGGTGATCAAGGCGATGGGCATGTCGGGAGCGTACCTCGTTCAGCAAGAGAAGTCTTGTTAAAGTTGCCATCGGATCGCCACTTGGTAGAGTTCAGAATCACCAAGTAGAGAGGGCGTCAATGGCTGTCCGACAGGAGTTCCTGGTGTCGACCAGTGGCCAGATGTCCGTGCCTGCCGCGGTGCGCCGCCGGTGGGGCTTGGGCCGTGGAGGCAGGGTCGTGGTGATGGACCTCGGCGATGCCGTCGTCATCCTTCCCGCCGGTGCCCGTCAACAGTTGATCGACCAGGCCTTGCCCGCCGAGGAGCATCGGCGGCTCGTGGCCGAACTCGACGACCCCGACCTCGCTACCACCTAGTGGTCGTCGTCGTCGACGACCACCTACTGCGGGACGTCCTGGTCGGAACCCGAAGTCCCGACCTCGACGGCCTCGCCCCTGACGGCTTGGCGACCACCGGACTGTGGCTCTTCCGGCTGAGTTCGTCGTTGGCCAACCCCGACGTGGCCGGCCGGTTGTCCGCACCGGTCGCGGCCCTTCCGCCTGCGTTCCAAGCCGCGTTCCGGGCGCAGCTCGTCGCCGTGCCCGACGACATCACGCTCCTCTCACTTCGCGACCTGGCCTGGCCGATGGCGGAGTTCCAAGCCCGCCACCGTTCCGAAGGGCGACAGCTCTCGACGGCGATGGTCGAAGCCCTGGCCGCGGCGCACCGGCTCGGTGCCGCCATCGCCGTTTCCCGCGATGACGTCGGCCCGCACCTCAAGGCCGCGGCCGAAGCCGACGGCGTGCCGTTCCACGTCCTCTAGTCGCTCATTCCTCGCCGAGGTAAGCCTTGCGGACCTCGTCGTTGGAGAGGAGCTCGGCGCCGGTGCCGGACAGGACGATGCGGCCGGTCTCGATGACGTAGGCGGAGTCGGCGAGCGACAACGCCGCCTGGGCGTTCTGCTCGACGAGGAGGATGGTGGTGCCCTGCTCCTTGAGCTCGCGGACGGTCGAGAGGATGCGCTGCATCATGATCGGCGAAAGGCCCATCGAGGGCTCGTCGAGCATGAGCAGCCGGGGCCGGCTCATCAGCGCCCGCCCGATGGCCAGCATCTGCTGCTCGCCGCCCGAGAGGGTGCCCGCCGCCTGGGAAGCGCGCTCAGACAACACGGGGAAGAGCTCGAACACGCGGTCGAGGTCACGACGCACGCCGTCGCCGTCCCGCCGGGTGAAGGCGCCGAGCTCGAGGTTCTCCCGCACGCTCAGCCGGGGGAAGATGCGCCGCCCCTCGGGCGAGTGGGCGATGCCGTGCTGCACGATCTGGTGGGCCGGCATCGACGTGATGTCGTTGCCCTCGAAGATGATGCGCCCCGACACCGCCCGCAACAACCCCGACAGCGTGCGCAACGTCGTCGTCTTACCGGCGCCGTTGCCGCCGATCAACGTCACGACCTGGCCGGCGTCGACACGGAAGCCGATGCCCTTGACCGCCTCGATCTTGCCGTACGCCACCCGCAGGTCGACGACCTCGAGCATCGCCGTCCCGCTCACTCGACCGCCGCCCCCAGGTAGGCCTCGATGACCCGCGGGTCGGCCTGGACCTCCGCAGGCGCGCCCTCGACGATCTTCTGGCCCTGCACGAGCACGGCCACCCGATCGCACAGGTTGAAGATGAACTTCATGTCGTGCTCGATCACGACCACCGCCAACCCGTTGTCGCCCCGGATCTTGCGCACCAGGTCGGCGGCCGCCGAGGTCTCGTGGGGGTTCATGCCGGCGGTGGGCTCGTCGAGCAACAACAACCCGGGGTCGGTGGCCAACGCCCGGGCGATCTCCAACCGCCGCTGGTCGCCGTAGGGCAGGTTGCGGGCCAGCGCGTCCTCGGCCCGCCGCAGGCCCACGAACTCCAGCAGCTCACGCGAGCGGGCCGCCGACTCCCGCTCCTCCCGCCGGTACGTCGGCCCCCGACCGATGGCCGAGAGCACGCCCTCCTTCGTCCGGCAGTGGCGCCCGACGAGCACGTTCTCCAACGCCGTCATGTTGGGGAACAGGCGGATGTTCTGGAACGTGCGGGCCAATCCCGCGGCCGTCACCTCGTGCGGGCGCCCCGACAGCTCGCGACCCAAATAGGTGATGACCCCGGAGGTGGGCACGTCCATACCCGTCAAACAGTTGAAGAAGGTGGTCTTGCCGGCGCCGTTGGGCCCGATGAGCCCGACGATCTCCCGCTCGCCGACAGTGAGGTCGACCTGGTTGACCGCCGTCAGCCCGCCGTAGACCTTGGTGACCGCACGCGCCACCAGCACGTCTGTCACGGCGCCGCCACGGTGCCCATGGCGTCGGCGCCGTCCTCGTCGTGCAGCTCCCGTTGTCGGCGCCGGCTCGGCACGATCCCCTCGGGCCGGAAGCGCATCATCAGGATCAGGGCCAGGCCGAACAGCAACAGCCGCTTGTCCTGGAACGCCCGCAGCTTCTCGGGCAGGACGAACAGCGCCGCCGAACCGAGCAGCGCGCCCGGCACCGTGCCCATGCCGCCGAGCACCACCGCCGCCAACAGCAGGATCGACTCGAGGAAGGTGAAGGAGTCGGGCGCGGCCGAAGCGGCCACGTGGGCGTTCACGGTGCCGGCGGCGCCGGCGATGAACGCGCCCATGGCGAAGGCCAGCAGCTTCATGCGCACCGTGTTGATGCCCATGGCCGCGGCCGCGGTCTCGTCCTCCCGGATGGCGACCCACGCCCGGCCGATGCGGCTGTCGTTGAGGCGGGTGAACATCAAGATCACCGCCGCCAGCAGCACGAGCTCGACGAAGTAGTAGTTGGCGAAGCCGGGCAGGGTGACGCCGAACACCTGGTGGGTCTCGCCGAAGTTGAACTGGCCGAGCCCGAGGTCGGGCACGCCGGCGATGCCGTTGGGGCCGCGCGTCAACCAGTCGAGGTTGAACGCCGAGATGCGGAAGATCTCGCCGAAGCCGAGGGTCACGATGGCGAGGTAGTCCCCCCGTAGCCGCAGCGTCGGCGCGCCGATCACGACCCCGAACACCGCGGCCACGGTCGCGCCGATCAGCACGACCAGGAGGAACGGCCAGTGGGTGTCGTAGGTGGTGCGGGCGGCCGAGCCGAGCAGCGCGCCCGTGTACGCGCCCACGCCGAAGAACGCGATGTACCCGAGGTCGAGCAGGCCGGCCAGGCCGACCACGATGTTGAGGCCGATGGCGGCGGCGGCGAACACCCCGATCGAGGCGAACACCCGCAGCCAGTACGACGAACCCGCCTGGGTGAAGGGGAAGGCGATGGCGGCGATGGCGGCCGCCCCCAACGTGACCTGGCGGTGGCGGTCGAAGACCGACTGCAGCCACTCGAAGGCGTCGACCCGCTGCAAGGCCGAAGCGGCGAAGCCGAGGAAGGCCACGAACGAGACGAAGCGGGTCGACTCCTCGATCTTCAAGCTCAACACCACGACGTACAGCAGCGCCGCCAGCGACCCGGCGATGATCAACAGCTCGACCGGCGCCGGTGCCTTCACGTTTGGGAAGCGGGAGTGCGCAATCGCGCTCTCCTCCTTCCCAAACGAGTGGGCGGCGGCGAGCAGCGCGGTGCCGGCCAGCGTGAGCCACGCGCCGAAGGCGACGGCGCCGAGGCCGCCGCCGTCCTTGGCGATGGCGACGGCGTTGTAGCCGGCGATGGCCAGGCCGCCGAGGGCGGCCATCAAGCCCGAACGCCGGCGGCCGTGGACGTCGACGAGCAACAACACGCCGGCGGCGACGGCCAGGATCAGCGGATACAGCCGGGCGCCGCCCGGGAAGCCCGACAACGTGACCTTGCCCGGGTAACCGAAGAAGAACGTGGCCCACGGGGTGAGGCAACCGACGACGGCCGCGACCGCGCCGGCCAGGCCAAGGGGTCGGAGGGCCCGCTTCATGCCCTGGTCGCCACCCGCTCGCCCAACAGCCCGGAAGGCCGGAACACCAGCACCGCGATCAACACCACGAAGGCCCACACGTCCTTCCACTGCGAGCCCTTGGGCACGTACTGGGTGGCCATCACCTCGACGATGCCGAGGACGAAGCCGCCGAGGACGGCGCCGGTGATGTTGCCGATGCCGCCGAGCACGGCCGCGGTGAAGGCCTTGAGGCCGGCGATGAAACCGATGCGGAAGTCGATCTGGACGAAGCGCATTCCCTGCATGACGCCGGCGATGCCGGCCAGCGCGGCGCCGATGGCGAAGGTGATCACGATGATCTTGTCGGTGTCGATGCCCATGAGCTTGGCCGTGTCGGGGTCCTGGGCCGTGGCCCGCATGGCCTTGCCGGTTCGGGTCGTGCGCACGAACGCCTGCAACCCGAGCATCAACACGATGGCCACGGCCACGACGAACAGCGAGACCCGGGCGATGGTGACGCCGCCGAGGTCGACGGGCGGCCCGTTCACCAGCCGGGGGAACGACACCGGCGACTTGGCCCCGAGGCGCCCGTCGGGCAACGGGTAGAAGAGGCGGACCAACTCCTGCAGGGCGATCGACACGCCGATGGCGGTGATCAACGGCGCCAGCCGCGAGGCCCGGCGCAACGGCCGGTAGGCCAGGCGCTCGACGAGGAGCGAGGTCGTCACCGAGACGACGACCGCGCTCACGATCACCAGCGGCAGGGCGAGCAACGGCCTGGTCTGCAGCGCCGTCGGCAGCCGGGCGAAGGTGAAGAGGCCGGCGAAGGCGCCGACCATGAAGATCTCGCCGTGGGCGAAGTTGATGAGCTGGATGATGCCGTAGACCATCGTGTAACCCAGGGCGATCAGGCCGTAGGTCGCCCCGAGCACGATGCCGTTCACCATCTGCTGGAGGAACTGCGTCACCGGCTGCTCTTCGAACCCCGCCCGCTTTCCGTCACGAACCTGTGCTCAGGCGACGGTTCGTGACGGAAAGCGATGGTCGGGATCGGGGTTACTTGAACTCGTCGGTCTTGACGGCCTTCCATTCCTGCTGGGTGACCTTGTAGACGGTGAGCACCTTGGTGGTGGTGTCGCCGAACTCGTCGAAGCCGAGCTTGCCGGTGACGCCGTCGAGCTTGGTGCCCTGCACCGCGGTGATGATGTCCTGCTTCAACGCCGGGGTGAGCGCGGCCTTGCCCGAGAGCACCTTGGCCAGGGCGTCGATGATGACGTTGGCGGCGTCGTAGCTGTAGGCGCCGTAGGCCGAGAAGTCGTCCTTGTAACCGGCCGCCTTGTAGGCGGCGACGAAGTCGGAAGCCGACGCCAGCTCGTCGGTGGGCGCGCCCACCGAGGTGCAGAGGTCGCCCTCGGACGCTTCCTTGGCCGTCTGGATGTAGGTCTTGTCGAAGATGCCGTCGCCGCCCATCAGCGGGGCCTTGATGCCTTGGGCCTTGGCCTGGCTGGTGAGGAGCTGGGCCTCGGGGTACTCACCGCCGTAGTAGATGAGGTCGGCGTTGAGCGGCTTGATCTTCGTCAGCACGGCGCTGAAGTCCTGATCGCCCGGGTTGATGGTCTCGGCCGCGACCACCTTGCCGCCGTTCTTCACCAACTGCTTGGTGAACTCGGCGACCAGGCCCTGGCCGTAGGTCTTCTTGTCGTGGATCGTGACCACGTTCTTGGCGTTGAGGTCCTTGCTCGCGTAGTTGGCGGCGAAGGGGCCCTGGATGGCGTCGGTGGTGGCGACCCGGAAGTAGTTCGGGTACGGCCGCTTCTTGTTGGCCGGGTCGGTGCCCTGGGTGAGCTCGATGCCGGTGTTGGCCGGGCTCACCATCACGACGTTGGCCCGGGCCAGGATCGGCTGGACCTGGAGGGCGACGCTGGAGTTCAGGGTGCCGACCACGCCGGCGACGGCGGTGTCCGACTCCAGCTTGCTGGCGACCTGGGCGCCGACGTCGGCCTTGGCGGTGTCGTCCTCGGCCGCGAGCTCGATCTTCCAGCCCTTGACCTTGTTCTTGTCGTTGGCCTGTTTGATGGCCAGGTCGACGGAGTTCTTGATGCCTTGGCCCAGGGCGGAGAGGCTGCCCGAGAGCGGGGCGATGACGCCGATCTTCACCGTGTTGGTCTTGGCCGTGGTCGTGCCGGTGGACGATCCCTCGCCCTTGTTGCTGCCGCAGGCGGCGAGCAAGAGCGCCGCCACCGCGACCAGGACGGAGATGCGCCAGAAGCGGCGTCGATGCATGCCCTACTCCCTCTGTCATAGGAACGTAACGTCCGGGAGTGTAGGCACCCGGGCCGTCGCCATGGCGTGCAAAGTGCCTGATCGGTGCTCAATCGCCCAAAGCCGATTGGTCAGCAAACAGCGGTCAGGTGCCGACGAGGGAGTGTGTCGTCTCGTGGGTGGGTGCTCGCCGTGGCCGTGGCCGGCGTGCTCGGCGGGTGTACGGGCTCGGTTCGGGTCGCGGCCCCTCCGCCGGTGCCGGCGCCGGTTGCGACGTCCACGACGGCCGAGCCGCCTCCGGCCCCGCTTCCGCCGGCCGAGCGGGTCGTGGTCGACCCGGCGTGGTCGCCGTTCGCCTCGGTCGGTGGGGTGCTGCTGGTACACCCGGCGGCCCAGGTCGAGCGGGTCGGGTTCCACCAGTCGAACCACGAGGGCGCCCAGGAGCTCGACGTGGCCACCACCGCGGTCTCGCCCACGACCCTCGAGACCCGTGGCCGCCTCACCGGCGACCGCACGGCCGCCGACGTCGTGGTCGAGCC
>JAXDPV010000082.1:0-17831 GCA_034668185.1 Actinomycetota bacterium | reverse complement strand
GCTGCAGTCGAGGTAGCCGTCGAGCGTGCCCGCGGCCACGGCGCACAGGTCGAGAGCGGCGGCGCCCAGCGCACGGAACTGCTTCCACCCGAGGTGGCCGGCCGGGAAGCCCGAGACGCCGACGATGGACTCGCCCAGATCGACGGCCCCCGACGAGTGGATGCGCTCGCCGTCGCGGTAGGCGCCCTGGCCCCGCACCGCGGTGAAACGCACGCCGCTCGCCTGGTTGACCACGTACGCCGCCAGCGGGCCCTCGTCGTCGAGGGCGCACAGGCTGGTGGCGAACCACGGGATGCCGCGGGCGGCGTTGGTCGAGCCGTCGACGGGGTCGACCACGACCACGATGCTGCGGTCGACGGCGTGCTCGCCGGACTCCTCGCTCATCACCCCGAAACCGTTGGCGTCGAGCACGGCGATGGCGGCATCGTCGGCGGCCAGGTCGCTCAGGTACTGGCTCGCCTTGGCCGTGCCCGCCAGGCCCCAGTCGTCGAGGCCGTCGAGGGCGTGGCGTACGGCGGCGGCGGCTTCCTCCAATACCGGCAGCACGTCGTCCGTCGTCATCGGGTGCCGACGCTACTTTCACCGGCATGGCCATCCGACCGGCGACGCCCGCCGACCTCGACGACATCGTCGCCCTCATCCGCGACCTCGCCGAGTACGAGGACCTCTCCTCCGAGGTCTCGCTCGACGTCGCCACCGTGGGCCGGCACCTCTTCGAGGACACGCCTCCCGCGGCCCACGTGGTGATGGCGCTCGACGACGATTCTCGCGAGGTCGCCGGCTTCGCCCTCTGGTTCCCGACGTACTCGACGTTCCTCGGCCGGCCGGGCATCTGGCTCGAGGACCTCTTCGTCCGCCCGGCCCACCGTGGGCGGGGCCACGGCCTCGGGCTCCTCCACCACCTGCGCTCGCTCACCGACGGCCGGTTCGAGTGGGCCGTGCTCGACTGGAACACGCCGTCGATCGAGCTGTACGAGTCGCTCGGTGCGCGGCCGGTCGGCGGTTGGACCCGCTACCGGTGGACATAGGCTGCGTTCCCGTATGGCCGTCATCGACACCGCCGGGTATGTCGCCGAGCTCAAGGACCACGCGACCGACCACGGCTTCCACGTCCACGACGAGCGCCATTTCGTGGAGACGTACTCGTTGCGCCAGGCGTGGGAGGTCGACCTGCACCCGGAGGAAGGCTGCGGCGGGCCGCTCGACCTGCACCTGGCGTTGGAGGTCGACCCCCGGGTGCTGCTCGCTTTCGAGGATCTCGTCGTCGGCCTCGACGAGGACGCCGACCCGCCCGACGAGTTCCACTTCCCGCTGACGTTCACCTGGGCCCTCCCGCCCTTGCCCCACGGCCCCGACCTGTTGCAGCTCGCGCTCGACCTTTCCGGCATCGGTGGCGTCGACCTCCCGCTCGAGGTCTCGGGCATCGATGCCTTCCCTTCGGCCACCGACGCCCCCGAGCGCCGCATCACCGTGCTCGCCCACCAGCAGGTCTCGCTGGCCCGTGTCCTCGGCGGGGAGGAACTGTTGTGCGACGTGTTCGACCGGTGCCTGGCCGTGAGCCAGTACCTGCTCGAACACGCAGCTTCTTGGTTGGAGTAGCCCGGCCGTCGGGTATCGCTGCCGTTAATGGCGAACATCGCCTTCCGGGCAACGAGCGACCTGCTCGATGCGGCCAAGCAGGCGGCGCTCGACGCCGTCGCCGGCTACGGCCAGCTCACGCCCTACACCGTGGGCATCGCCGTCCAGGCGGCCGCCGCCGTCCTGCGTGCCGACCTGGCCACGGCCCCCGCCGCCTTGGCCGAGCGGGACGCCTGGGACGTCGACTCGACCGAGGTCGGCGAGGTCGACCGCCAGCAATTGGCGGCGTGAACGGTGGGCCTGGCTGGGATCGAACCAGCGACCCAAGGATTATGAGTCCCCTGCTCTGACCACTGAGCTACAGGCCCGACTGACGCCCGTCAGCGTAGGTCAGCCCGCAGTCACCTTGGCACGCCACTCGTTCAAGGGCAGCTTCTTCTCGGCGTCGGTGAACGTGGTGCGCGGGTCGAGGTGGGCGACGGCGCCGTCGACGACCGCGAAGACCCCACTGCCGGCGACGGGTATGCGCAACACGACGCCGTCCACGATGCTGGTCTCGAGGTACAGCACGTACTCCGAGCCGCCGGTGATGAACGGTGGGCTGTCGTCGAACGGCATACGCGGGCTGCCTGACTGACGGACTTCGATCGAGTCGCCAACGTTGATGCCATCGCCCTCGAGGACCTCGAGGATGTTGACCGTCCTGACCGTGATCGGCAGCTCGTGTTCCATTTCCGTGCAAACGGTCTCACTGGCGGTGACTCGGACAATCGTGTCGGCCGCGGCCTTCATCGCGTCGAGGCTCGGTGGTGCGGCCAGGCGCATCCCTTTCAGCAGCCCCGTCGGGCCTTCGCCGACGTCGTTCGGACACGTGGCCTTGGACGCCGCGAACCGGCGCGTCGGCTGGCTGTTGCCACATCCGCCCGCCAACCCGACCACCAGCACGAGGGCCACAAGCACGATCGTGCGAACCTTCAGCGTCGTCAGCATGGGAAACCGCCGCCTCGGCATCGTGGAAGCGCGTGCTGCGACTCCGGCGCGTCGTGGGTTGGCTATTGGCCGGAGACGCACGCTCGGGCGATGGCCTCGACGTGACGGGTGTCGGTACCGCAGCATCCGCCCAGCACACGGAGGTGCGGATGATCCCGTCGCAGCGCGGCGTAGAGCGACGCCAGCTCCGCGGGATCGCCATCGTCGAGCTCCTCGGCGGCGTCGAGCTCGGCATGGCTGGCGCGGGAGGCGTTGGCGCGTAGGAGCTCGATACGACCGATCGCCCGAGAGCCGTCCAAACGGTCGGTGAAGTGCTCCGGATGGGCGCAGTTGATGCCGAAGTGAAGCGCGGCCCCGCCAGTCGCCGCGTCCACCTCCTCGATGGCGTCGCGCAACGGTTGACCGCTGGGCAGCCGCCCGTCGGTCTCGACGGTGAACGCCACCACGACAGGAATGGTCTCGGCCACCGCGGCCTGCACGACACCGATGGCCTCGCCGGCGTGGGTGGCGGTGAGCATCGACACCCGATCGGCGCCGCCGGCAACGAAGGACGCGATCTGCGGGCGGTGGTACGACGCCGCCTCGTCCGGCTCGAGCAGCGCGTCGGGCGCGTAACCGTCGCCCCGGGGACCGATGCAACCGCTGACGATCAACTCGACGTCGTCATAGCCCTGCCCGGCCGCGCGCACGAGTGCCACCGCGTCCTGGTTGACGCGGTCGAGCGCGGCGGCGTCGTAGCCAAGCCGTGCGCCCCAATCGAGGTTCGCCCGCCAGGTGGGTGTCTCCAGCACGATGCCGGTCCCGACGTCGTGGGCGATCCTCACGTGGTCGCGGAAGTACTCGGCCAGCAGGACGCGCCCGTCGGCGTCGTCTAGGAGGGGGAAGGCGGCGAAGTCCGGGAGGTCGATGCCGCGGTGGAAGACCAGCCAGGTCTCCAAGCCGCTGTCGGTGAGCATGAGGGTCGACACCGAACCTCCGTTCGCCATCGTTTGGCCACTCACCGTTGCGTCGTGACGCTCCGGGACTGGGACTCGAACCCCGAACCGTCCAACTAATAGACAGCGGGTCTTGCAATCAAGAGCCACTCGAACAGCACTCCGAATAGCATTTTAGCGTCCGTCAACCACAGTCCGCAGGGCCTCCCCCAGGTTCGCCCAACCTGTTCGTAGTTCACCATCAGCGCTATTGATGGTCGTGTTGGCGCTTGTCGAGTCTGCTGGTGGCGGTGGGGGCCGAGTCGGGAGGTGCTCGCGTTGGGGTGCTGGGTGAGGCGTACGCGCCCGGCGACCCGGGCGGATGGTGGCGCTTGCGGTGGGCGGAGGAGCCGGCAGCGGGACACGACCGCGGTGTCCCGGAAGGAGGCGATCACCAAGGCCCAGGGCTGGTCGAGCGATTGAGGCGGGGCACCCCTAACGACCTGCCCGCGCTGTCGGCGCGGAGTTCGTCGCCCAGTACCGCGACCCCGACCGCCGGCCGCCGCGAACCGATGGTCCGAACGCCACCGCGGAGAACAACAGCGCTACTGCGACCTTGTCACCCACCATCGACTACATCGGTGCGCCGCCCTCACCCCGGCCGACTTCCAACGCATCTTGGACCAATCTCCGAGCCCCTCGGTGGCCAAAACACCTCCGGACCAACCATCGCCGCCCTGGTCGACGCCGGCCTCGAAGAAGCCTCCTCCTCGCCGCGCGGGACGACATCGCCATCCATGGCATGACATCGGCGCGATGAAGTGCCCTCGCTCCCAAGAGCAAACGGTCGGCGCCTACCATATAGTGGAGGAGAACTCACAGGACGGTGGGCATATGGCGCACGGCGACAACGCTCCCTCGGTTTCGCAGCGGGATGACCCACCGGATCCATCTCGGCATCCATCGCCGCCATCGGCCATCACGAAGTACCTGTGCGCGGCCGCATACCTCGACCCCGACTTCGCGTCGGCGGTACTTGCCCAGGTGCTCGAAGAACGTCACCGTTTCGTCGCACCCTCGTACGGGGTCGACGTCCCGGCCGTGATGAGACATTGCCTCGCCGCGCGTCGCCGAGAGCAAACGCTGCAAGCCGTGCTCGCCGCGCTCATCGTCATTGCCCTCTTCCGCTTCATCGCAACCGGCGGACGAATCGGCGGACCAGTGTTTCTCTTTCTCGTCGCGTGGGGAGCCGTGGTCGGAGAGACCCTGTACCGTCGCCACGCAATCGTCGCGAACCGGATCGCCCGCGACGACCTGGATCTCGACCACCTCGAGCGCGGCCAGACGGCCCATAACGAGCGCATCGCCGAGTTGGCCGAGGCTCAGCGGGAGGGCAACGTCACCGTGTACGGCGGCTACTCGCCGTTTGTCGGGTCGGGAATAGCGGCGGACGGCTGGTCATTCGTGCTCGACCTGCGGAAACGCGTTCCGCACGGAATACTTGCCAAAGACGAGCCATTCGTTCTGGATCTCATCGAGCTCCACGACTACGTGGCCGCTGGCATCGGGAAGCTCGATCTCGCCGGGCTCACCGTGGAAGACCGCTTGTTCGTGAACGGACAGGACATCGGCGACGACGCACGGTTCCTGCCGGACCGGCTGCATGCGCGGCCCGTCTCGCGCGTTGACGACGACCTGGTTCGGTCCCACGTCGGGGAGCAAACGCACTCTGTCCGCCACTACCTGTCCGCGCGAGTTATCGACTGGCACGGGGAACTCGTTGTATCCGTGTACCTACGCTTCCTCGCCGTCTCCGGCGACCTGTTCGCTGAGGCGAACTACTTCGTGCTGCCGGGACTCAAGCTCGGCTACCAGACAATCGACGCCATCAACCCGACGCCCAGCGTGCGACAGGTGATGCATCTCCTGGCCGAGTCGCTCCGGCGTACGCCGAAGGCATCGCTCAAGGCACCATCCGCAACGGTGGCTTGGCTCCTCTCGCCGCTGCAACAGCAGTCAAGTAAGCGCGCCGCAGAACGTGAGATACGAGAAAACCGTGCGTTCAATTATGGGGCACATGCCAGCGTTCGCGAGTTGGCGATGTCCAGCGGCTTCCGAAAGTACTTCCAGAAGGTCGACAAGGACATGTATCTGAAGGTGCTCGAACGCAGGATCCTGGATCTTGTCGTCACCTTCTTTGACGACCGCGGCATCGACACGTCGGAGCTCCGGGAGCGCAGGAACACCATCGTGAATTATGGCGTCATGATGTCGGGAGGCATTGTTCGAGCGGGCTCTCTGGCCGTCGGCCCGAACGCTTCCGCGGTACAACGCGTTGCCGATCGGGTGCAGGGCGCGACATCGGGCGGGTCCGATGGTTGAGCGGGGTGAGCAACACGATGCTGTGAACTACGGCATCCAGGTGTCTGGTGGAACGTTCAACGCCAACTCGGTCGCCGCCGGACCTAACGCCCGGGCCGAGTCAACAGGACCAGGCCCATCGCTTGCCGCTGATCCGGTGCTGGAACTCCTACGCTCCGAGATAGGCAGAGTGTTGGAGATGCTGGCGGCGCAAAGCGAACGTGGCGTCGATGTCGCGGGTGCGCTCGGCGACGTCGAAGCGAGCGCAGCAGAGCTGGCAAAGCCCGCGCCGCAGCGCTCCATAGTGGTCGCCGCACTTCGCCGGGCCGCAGCCGCCGTCGGCAGCGCCGGAGCTCTGGCCGGCAGCCTCAAGGCGATCCTCGAACTCTTGGGCGTTCGGTAGCCACGATGCCGGGGCCCGGCCATTCGGACGCCTGAGGGGACGGTGCTGACCCCCCAAGACGGTCATCAGACGGGGAGATGCCGGCAGGTGACGGCCAACCGTCGCCGAGCGCTGTCGCGGACAGCAACGCGGCCGATCTTGGGAGCCCTTGTCGACCGTGATCCTAGGGTCGCGGCCCGAAGCTCCGGGGCTGGGACTCGAAGCCAGAACCTCTGATCAGCAGTCAGCGGGTGTTGCAATCGAGGGCCACCCGAACGGCACTCCGACCAGGACTTTAGCGGTCGTCGTTCGACGGCCGTTGGGTTCGTCCCCCAGCTTTCCCCCCAAACCTGTCCGTACTTCATCATCAGGGCAATTGATGGTGGTGTTGGCGCTTGTCGAGTCTGTTGGTGGACGGTCTTTGGACCGGGAGGTGTTGGAGTTCGCGTGCGGGGGTGCGGGCCTACGCGCCGGGCGATCCGGGGGGCCGGTGGCGGCTGCGGTGGCCGGAGGCGGGCCGGCAGCGGGACACGACCGCGGTGTCGCGGGAAGAGGCGATCGCCAAAGCCCAAGGGCTGGTCGAGCGATTGGGGCGGGGCACCCCGACCGACCTGGCCCGGGCGACCGGCGCGGAGCTGGTGGCCCACTACCTCGACCCCCATCGCCGGCCGCCCAGGACGGATGAGGGTCCGAACGCCACCGCGGCGAATAACAGCGCTACTGCGACCTCTACGTCACCCCCACCATCGGCCTCATCGGCTGCGCCGCCCTCACCCCCGCCGACTTCCAACGCATCCTGGACCAGGCGTCCAGCCCGTCGGTCGCCAAACACCTCCGCAACACCATCACGACCCTGGTCAACGCCGGCCTCGAAGAAGGCCTCCTCCTCGCCCGCCAAGACGTCCTCCGCGGCGTCCGAGCCAACCGGGCCGGCCAGGCCCGCCCCGCCCGGCGGACCATCGACGTCGACGACCTCGGCGACGACCTCGACACCTACGACGACGACCACGCCATCACCGAAGCCGAGATCCCACCCCATGACATCGTCCACGCCCTCGCCCGAGCCACCGCCGAGCGGCGCGGGGAATGGTGGCGCGAACTCGAGATCCTCCTCACCGCCTACTCCGGCGTGCGCTGAGGCGAACACGCCGCCCTACGCGCCAACCCGCGCCCACGCCGACCACCGCCGCCTCACCATCGAGCGCCAACTCATTGAACAATCGACGGCAAACTCAAACTCTCCCTACCCAAGAACCGCCGCCGCCGGGCCACCGCCTACCCCGCCCACACCCCCGCAGCCGTCGAGCTCGCCGCCCTCGTCGCCCGCCGAGTCGACGAGCTCGAACCCAACCAACTCCTCTTCCCCTCCCCCACCGGCCGATGGGCCCGCCGATCCAACTACGCCCGCAACACCTGGAATCCCGCGCCCACAAAGTCGCCTGGCCCCAACAACCCGACGGCCGCTGGACCTGGACCTACCACTCCCTCCGCCACGTCTCCGCCACCTGGGCCCTCAACAAAGGCACCCCATCGAAGACCTCTCCCGCTTCCTCGGCCACGCCAACACCCGCATCACCCAAGACATCTACATCCACATCCACGGCAACCACCACACCCGCTTCCACCAAGCAACCAAATGAAGCGAGGAAGGGTCGTACGCCATGATGAGCGAGATTGTTGGCGTCACCGCGACAGCCAACCGGAGCAACGATGCTGATTGCCAGGCCGCGCCCGAATGGCGCTGCGCCGGATCCCCGGGCGGTGGCGGGTCGTGGTGGACAATGGCAGAACGCCTATGCCGTCTGAAGACCCGCGACGACGACCAGCGACTGGTGAGCCGCAAGTGTTGCGCATCCGGACTGTTGACGGCGAGGTCGTGCCGCCTGAGAGGATCGATGTCGCCTCACCGCGGAGAAGCGACAGGGTCGTCGCTGTCACCACGCAGCGCACGGAGGTCTTCGAGCATCTGGCGAGCGGACACGTCTACCGGCCCCGCGAGGACCTGGTGCAGGTCGAGTGGGCGCCTGCCTACAACTGGATGAGGAGCCAGTTCTCCAAACGCGTCAAGGGCGCTCGGGGTGGCCCGCTCATCTGGCTTATCCCGTTCGAGGTCGCCGACACCGGCATCCTCTGCGACTCGAGCTGTGGCGGAGGTCTGCCACGATGCGGCCGACTCCACGCGTTCCCCGGCCACTCCTGCCTGTTGGTCCGCTTCGGCCGCGCCGGGTGCGTCGTGTTCAGCTCGCGTCTTTGGGAGCTGGCCGTCCACGGTGCCTACATCCCAAGCGACGAAGCCGATCGCGAAGCGTTCCGCGACCAACTCCAACGACGTCAACTTCTGACCGACGACGTCTACGTCGTGCCCGCGAGTGGCCTGCCGACCTGCAGGCCCGGGCGGCGCAGACCTGGGACAAGGTCTTCGACCTCAGCTACCCCGACGACGTGGATCCGCGGAAGGCGCAGGCGGCGGTCGAATCTCTCCGCCCGCCGGACGTGCTCGGCGCGGTCGTAGGTCCCGACCGGTCCAACGACGAATGGTGGGCCGCCGACGAACAGCTCGCGCCGAACAACGCAGGGGTCGCGGCGCGCTATCGGGAACGCCTGGAGATCGCACCGCCGGGTTCCCTACTGATCGGTCGGAAACGGCGTGACTTCAGGGGCAGCGCGGGCGACTGAGCTACTGGCCACCAGCTGAACGCGCGCTGACGCGCTGAATGAATGTTGGCGGGTTGGCCTCGACCGGGGTTGACGGCCAGTGCCGGCCTTCGCCGACGTGAGATGCCTCACGTTGGTTCTCACGGAACCCCGGGGACAGAGTTGCCCGCGTGGCAGAGGCCGGGCGGAATAGCATCGTTGCCCCCCTCTACAACCATCTCGGAGGTGCGACATGACAGACACAGCCGCGGTGACCGACGTGTACCTGCTGGCGCTAGTCGAACCGTTCGAGAGTCCCGAACACCCGGTGCCGATCAGTGCGGTGATCGTGCACGCGCTGACCCTCCTGCACCCCGACCTGCCACAACCGGACGGCGGGATGATGTACCGGTGCATGACCGAGTTTCCCGGCCGCGCGTCCGGCAGCGTCGTGCCATTGTCGACACTAACGTTCGAGCTCGACGGTGGGGCGTTGTGGCCGGTGGTTGCGGAGTGGTCGGAGGTGATCGACGCGGTCGTGCACCTGGGCCGGAGCAAGCGGTGCGACGCCCTGATGCTCGGCTTGTCCGACGTGGCGTTGCTGACGCTCGCCAGCGGTCCCGCGACCACTCTCAACCTGTATGGCCCCGAGGGCCGCTCCGTGGTAGGCGGGGATGAACGGCAGCAGCACATCGAGGAACTAACTGGCTACGTTCGCGACGCCGTCGCTAAAGGCCAGCTGTGGCCAGGGGACAACCTCGTCGCGCCGCCGGCGGACCCGCCAACGATGCCGTACAAGCCGTACCACTCGTAGCGTCGGGCCGGCCTCTGCACCATGACGTCGAAGTCTGTGTCCGCGGCACGAGTCGGTGCCGACACTCGGCCTTCACACGTCGTTGGATCACCGCCACTCGGTCCCCTCTCGCTGACGGGAGGACCGACGCCGAGCGCGGCGCGTAGCCATTCGTCGAGTCTGTGGTGTGCATATGTGCTTTGGTTGCGGCGTTCTGCTCGACACCGATGTCGACGAAGTCGTGGATGGGGAAGCGGCCGGGGACGACGAGGGAGCCGTCGGGGTCGTGTTCGACGGAGAGTACGTCGCGGCCGGTCTCGTCGTAGATCCCCCCGACGAGTTCCTCGAGGAGGTCCTCGATGGTCACGATGCCGTCGGTTCCGCCGTGCTCGTTGACGACGATCACCAGTTGTTGTCGTTCGAGCTGCATCTGGCGCAACGCGTCGAGCACCTGCACCGAGTCGGGCAGGAACATTGCCGGGGACGTGCGCTAACGGACCGTCCCTCCGTCGGTGACGATGTCACGCAGGTGCACCACCCCGACCACGTTGTCGAGGTCCCCGCGGTCCGCGACCGGCGCCCGCGAGCCAGGCTCTGGAGTCTTCCCGATCGGCTCAAGCTTTCCTGCGTTGCGGACGTACTCAGGGGGCCGCGATTCAGGACTATCAAATAGGAAAGTGCCTAATCGCGATGGGTGCATATGAACAGGCCATCGACGCTCTTCGCACTGCAATGGCGGGCCTCGACCCTGCCGTCGACGAGGTCCTCGCAGCCCGCGTCCGCCGCCGCGAGGGTGAGGCGCTGCATCATCTCGGCGCCTCCGTGACGCGGAGGAGGTACTCGAAGAGGTGCTCCGGATGGTCGATGCCACGGGGGCGTCGTTCGACCGAGCTCAGACCATCGAGGCGCTTGCGGCGGTCGCTGACGACCACCGCGATGAAGCTACGGCGGCCCGTTACCGCGCTCACGCGTACGGGATCTATCGAGAGATCGGCCACCATCGCGCGGATGCGCTTGCCGAACAGATGGCCGCCAGGCAGGCGGAGTAGCAGCTCACGGTTTGGCTCGTCGAATCATCACTTCGTCACTGACCCGCACCACCACAACTGTCTCATCGACACCGTCGAGCTAGCCCGAGACGAGCAGGGCATACACTGCCGAAGCCCAGAGCAGCGGATCGCGGGACTCATGCCCCCTGCTATCGCTCCACACCCAGGCATGCACGGTCACATCGAGCGAACGGCCGCGAGCCACCGATAGAGATTTGCATTGCGGAGTGCGTGCTGGTCCGGCGGGTAGCCCCAGTCGTACCCCGTCACGTCGTTGATCTGCTGGAGCCGGGTCGACATCATCTGCGGAGGGATACCGCAGTACTCCGCCGCCTCCTCCTCCGTTTCGTGGACCATCAGGGCGTCCAACAGTGGGAACAGCTCCGCCGAGAACTGGCTTCTGACCAATGGGCCGAGCACTTCGTCAAAGCGGCGGACCTGCTTGAGCCGCGGCACAGCGGCAGCCTGGGCGTACCACTCGCGCCGTACGGGGTCGGTTGCGCGGGGCAGGGTCCCCACGAATACGAGGCTTGGACGAAGCGCCTCATAGGAGGCGTGGAGGTCCTTGAGTTCGCCGGCGAGGGCGGGGACGGCGATGACGCCGCACTCGGCGGCGATGTCCTCTGCGGCCCTCACCTGGTCGTCCCAGGTGAGGGCCGCGCTGTCGGTGGCGACCACGACCACGACGTGACGTTGGATGCGGTCGCCTCGCGGCGAACTGACTTCCGCCTGGGGCAAGCCTTCCGCGATACGTCGGGCGGCCTCCTCCAAGACCGCCGGCTCGGTCCCCTGCTTTGGCCGGATGGCGAACAGGCCCCAGCCGGCATCGTCGACGGGGTAGCCGAGCGCGGTCAATCCCGCGCGAACGGCGGGCGACACGTCGGCCTCAGCGAGGAGGTAGTCGATGAGTTGGGCTGTCTCACCGCCCGCCGTTTCGTCACCGGCCGGATCCGAGCACGCCTCGGTCGCAGTCGTCATGCGCAGGAGGCTCAGCAGCGCATGCACGCGGTCCTGAGCACGGTCGATAGCAGCGAGGTCCGCCAAACTGACAATGTCGACTCCCAGGTACAGGCGCCCAATCAGGTGCGGACCGACCAGTGCCCATTGGTCGAGAGCGTCGTGCATCTCAACCAATCGGATGCCGTCCCGACATAGCGCCACTACGGTGCGCTTGAGATCGTGAAGCATCTGGTCGTCGACACCGTCGTTCTTGTGGACCGCTCGAGCGACGGCGGCGATGGCTTCGGCGAACCCTCGTAGATGGGCAGGGTCGATCGGAGAGAAGCACGGCACGTCCTTGAGCGCGACCACGATGCCATCGACAAGCTGGTCGCATCGTCGACCCCAAACGTCGTCGATGCGCCGCAGGAGCTCCATTTCACGTTCGTTCCCGGCCCTCTTCATCCAACCCCATCTTCTCCCATATTTGGTTGGCGCGGGTGACTCGGCCACCATCCCGTAAACGAGGGCACTCCTTGGATGTGTCAAGACTTCGACAGGCCGTGCTCGTAGTTCTCTTCTCTGTCGCGGCGGCCTGCGGCGACAAGTCGATGGTTGCGGTCGGCGATAGCGGCCAGCGCTACGAGGGAAGCTTCATCGTCTTGGAATCAGAACAGCACGGTCCTGAGCTCTGTAGCGCCGTAAAGACCTCGAATCCTCCGCAGTGTGACGGCTACCGGTGGTGGGCTGGGATTGGGACGCGGTCGGAGACGAGCGGACCGTAGGCGGCACGACGTGGGGTTCTTTGCACGTCACGGGCACCTACGACGGCGAGCAGTTCACTCTGGCCGAGACCCCAGGACCTGTTCGGCGGGTCGAGGATGAAGCCAACGTCGACTTCTCTCCTGCGCGCGCGGATCCCGATGTCGTCGATCCATCGGAGGGCGGAGATGAGTGGGAGGCGATGTCGCAGGACTTTCGGGCCGTTCGAGATCCCCGGTCTGGTCGACGCGTGGGTGTCAGACCCGGCCGGCAGCACTGACCGCCGTTTCGTGGGCAATGTGATCGTGCTGTCCGGCTCTCGACAAGCAGCGTTGGACCGCATCCGCGAGCACTATGGAGGACGCGTGTGCGTCCTGGAGCGGGATGGGCCGACAGCGGCCGAGCTCGAAGCCGTGCCGAACGAGGTCATCGACAGCGACGCCGAAGCGGTCCTCGGAAAGATCCAAGAGGGGCATGTTGATGAGCGGCGCGGCGTCGTCGTCACCACGGTGTGGGTGGCTGATCGGACACCGGTGGACTACGCGGAACGACGCTGGGGCGGCCAGGTCGAGCTACGCGGACTCCTCCGACCCATCGGTTGAGCGAGAGAAGAAACGAGGATGCGCCGACTGGCGCCGCTGTCATGAATGCCGGACGATCCGCATGCCTTCGGAGGGCGCGGGGGCCTCGATGATCGCCGACGTTTGCCGGACGCCGTCATCATCGATCGTGTGGAAGTAGCCCGATGGCGACGACCGCCGTTCTCGAGCTCGCTCCAGGGCCGTCTCGAGTGGTACGTCGAGGTAGTGAACCACGACCTGCACGCCCGCCTGGCTCGCTCTCGCCTTCGCGTCCGCGCGACGTTGCCGACTCCAGTGGTTCCAGTCGAGCACCACACTCGTCCCGAGGGCCAGGACGTCTGTCGCCACATCCCACATCAGGTTCGAGCACGGTTCCAGCGCCGCCACGTAACGAGGATCGTCGTAGGGCAGGCCATACAGCCGGAGCATCCATTCGTCCCGCGATAGACGAAGGGCGGGCAGCTCCTTCGCCAGCGACTTTGCCAGCGTCGTTTTGCCGGCGGCCGCCAGACCACACAGGACATGGACTTGGGGAAGCCCCTCGGTTTCTGTCACCCAGACAGCTTTGCCGAACGGCCAGTCATTGTCGGCATCAACCCAGATCGAATGACCCTTGCTCTGGTGGAGGGGCTTCGGCTCGAATCCGAACCGCAGAGAGTGGCAGATGGTGCACCATGTCGGTTATGCGGTGCAGGGCCCTTCTGGCCCGGGCCGCCGACGGCGCATCCCACATAAGAGCCGCCGATACGGCACCTCCCAGCCCGCCGGCCACCACCGGCACGACCGCCCGCAGGGCGCCGACCCAGCGGGCGACGGCGACGATGGCCGCAACCCCGCGCTCGAAACCGTTGGCCGGCGACGGCGAGGCGACGTTCGACGTGGCTCAGGAACCAGCGCCATCGACGAGTAAGCCACGGGGTACCGCGGCGGCCAAGCACGTAGCCGACGCTGTCGCCGACAACGCCACCGGTGCCGCGGCCACCACCACGAGCCAGATGGGAGCAGAGGCATCGGCTGCGGCCGCGCTGACGAGCAGGAGACCGGCCTCACCCCGGGACGAAGATGTCCGTGAAAATGCACTCTGGGCGAACACCAGCGCGACCGCGAGGAGCACCAAGCGGGGACACCGAGACGAGCGACGTGCCCGACGAACGCCGTGACGGCCTACCGTGCCCGCCCTCAGGCATGACCGATCCTCCTGGTCGTTCCGTGCGCGAGGTCGTACCCTCGCTCGAGCCACCCCACGCCTTTGGCAGTACCCTCGCCTTGATGACGCATGAGCGGGCGCGGCGGGAGGCGGGAACACCGACGCCGGCCGCTCCGGCAGTTGCCGTCCACTCCATCCATCGGCAGCCGGCATCGTCGCTGTTGGGTCTGCAACGTCTGGCCGGCAACCGGGCGGTGACCGAGCTCGTGGTGCAGCGGGGCAAGGGGCTGAACCTCCCTCCGAGGAGCAAGCAGCCCAGCCACTTCTCGTTGGCGAAGCCGATGAAACCCCGGCGGGCCGGCATCGTGCGAAAGCCCATAGGCGACCTCAAGACCAACGCATTGAGGGCGACGACGTTCAAGGTCGACCTCGGGCTCGAGGAGGCCAAACCCGTTCCGTGGGCGAGCCAGGGGCCGACGATCGCGACCGCCACGGCCATGCCGGGACAGGTGCACAGCTTCGTCGCGAAGGTCTACCGGGTGGATGTCATCGCCTCCGCCGGCGGCAACTTCCGCAAGTCGATGACGGTGATCATCTCCGACAACATCGTCACCAAGGCGATGAGAAGTCGCGAACGCCTCCTCGCAGACACCCACCTCGGGAAGGTGTCGTTGTTGGGCGCCGGCCGCGGACAGGGCGACTCTGCGAACCCGTTCGGCCGTTTCAGGTATGCGCCGGTCGTCATCTTCCTGCCGCCGCTGTCGCCCCTCGCCATGGCCCCGAAGAAGGAACGCCAAGAGGTGCGACAGCACATCAAGGAGCGGCTCGACGTGCTCGGCGCGGCCGCGGGCAAGACCGTCGTCACCAAGAAGAAGACCAAGACCACCGGGCTCCATCCCTTGTACGCCGCTCCCGACTACGAGGTGTTCGGGTCGGCGTCGCTGGCCAAGGAGGCCCGCCAGATCGGCGGCGCCGCCCTGCCGGTCTTCAACCAGATCCTTCCGAACAGTCAGGTCTTGCACAACGTCGCCGCAATGAGCAACGGCAATCCTACGAATCCACGGACCAAGACGGTCAACGCTGCAACCCTCCGGATGCACCGCGGCAGTGAACGCTCGAACCTCGGACCCGTTATGGGGGCGTCGGCGAACGACGTGGCGGCGGCCCTCAATCTCGCGAAGACGAATTACGAGTGGCTGCACCTCGTCGCCCACCGCTTCGGCGGCGAGGACGCACCCTCCAACCTCGTGCTCGGCTCCTATGACGCCAATACACGCATGATCGAGTGGGAGGAGCTCGTCACCAATGCGGTCACGCGAGGGGCCAAAGCCCTCCTGAGCGTGTCGCGCATGGGCGGACCGGCGCCCTGGCTCTCGCCTTCGCTGAAGGCCCGCGCCGAGATCACACTGCCGTCGGGCAAAATCATTACCGTCGAGCAGACCTTCGAGACGTTGCGGATCGAGCCGGTGGTGCAAGCGGCGTTGGCCGTGGCACGAAGGTCCGGGGCGTTGGCTTCCTGAACCGACGGAGAAAGCCGAAGCGCCTCCACCGGCCGCCACGAACGCGCGGAACATGTTCGACGGGTTGGTGTCGTTAGCGCTCCGAATCTGCTCCCGGATCATCTTGAAGGCGGCGACACGGTCGACGAGCAGCGGCCTCGGCTGCTCGGAGAGTCTTCAGGTCGATCTCCTGCTGCGCTGACTTATCCCGTAGCCAGCGCAGCTGCACTGCCTCGTCGAAGCTGGGGATCTTCTCGGTCGGAGGGCAGGGAGGGTTGTCGAGGCGGAGATCGAAGTCGATGCCCCGCCGGGAGCGCAGGTCGTCTTCGAGCAGCTCGACCCAAGGGGCTTCGTCGGAGAGTCGGCGATCGTCGCGCGTTTCAGGGTGTCGCCATACAGCCCAGGCGACCAGGTCCATGCGAATTCGAACGCCGCACTTGACCTCGAAGTCGAGGAGTTCACGAGTCGGCCAGCATCGATCGGTTGGCTGCGAATGCCGATGGCTAAGCGGCTATGGGTGATCGAAGCGTCAACCATCATCCCGACCATCGCGTTGCTCAAGTTCGTCAGCTTGGGACGCAGCCGGGTGACGTACCCGTGACTACCAAGGAGATGGTCGCTGCGTCTGCCCGCTCACTCGGACTTCTGGCCCGCGTAGCGATAGGCGCACCCCGAACCTTGTCGGACCGGGGATGTCGGGTCGGCCGCCTCTGCCGTCACGTCGAGGATCGACCAGCGAGCCCACAGGGTCTTCCCCCAGAATTCCCCCACCGAGGTCAGCAAGGGGCCGATTTTCCCCCGCTTTCCCGCAGTTCGCGCGACACTCCTGACTACGTCTGACTACCCATGATGACAACCGAAGGGAGGGAGCCGGTGGTGGGAACGGGCAGGTCAGGTGGGATTTCCCTGGGAAACCCGCTGGTAGGAGGGCTGTAGCCGTCAAGCTCCGGGGCTGGGACTCGAACCCAGAACCCTCTGATTAACAGTCAGATGCTCTGCCGATTGAGCAATGCCGGATCGATGACTGCGACCAGGACGTTCGCGTTTTTCTCATCGGCAGGTGTGAGCGCTCTCCCCCAGTTTTCCCCCAACTGAGCAACATCATCCTGCTCGACGCCAAAGATGGCGTTGGCGCTTGTGGGGCCGGTCCGAGATGGGTCTCTGGGTCGGGAGGTGTTGGAGTTCGCGTGTGGGGTCCGGGCCTGCGCGCCTGGTAGCGAGCGCGCGCGGTGGCGGCTGCGATGGGTGGAGGCGGGCCGGCAACGGGACACGACCGCGGTGTCGCGGCGCGAGGCGATCGCCAAGGCCGAGGGCCTGGTCGAGCGGCTCGGGCGAGGGATGGCCACGGACCTCGCGCGATCGTCGGGCGCGGACCTTGTCGCCCACTACCTCGACCCCGAACGCACGCCGCCGCGGACCGACGAGTGGTCCGAACGCCACCGCGGCGAACAAAAACGTTACTGCGACCTCTACGTCAACCCGACCATCGGCCACATCACATGTGCCGCTCTCACCCCTGCCGACTTCCAACGCATCTTGGACCAAGCGTCCAGTCCGTCGGTCGCCAAACATCTCCGCAGCACCATCACCGCCCTGGTCCACGCCGGCCTCGAAAACGGGCTCATCCTCGCCCGCCAAGACGTTCTCCGCGGCGTCCGCCCTAAGCACGCCGACCAGCCCGGCGGAGGTGCCCGCCGCGTCCGGCGCAGCATCGACGTCGACGAGCTCGACGATCTCGGTGACGACCTCGACACCGACGACCACGCCATCACTCAAGCCGAGATCCCACCGCATGACATCGTCCACGCCCTAGCCGCAGCCACCGCCAGCCGCCGCGGCGAATGGTGGCGCGAACTCGAGATCCTCCTCACCGCTTACTCCGGGATGCGTTGGGGCGAGCACGCCGCCCTACGCGCCAACCGAGTCCACGCCGACCACCGCCGTCTCACCATCGACCGCCAACTCATCGAAACCATCGACGGCAAACTCAAACTTTCCCTCCCCAAGAACCGCCGCCGCCGGACCACCGTCTACCCCGCCTACACCCCTGCAGGCGTCGACCTCGCCTCTCTCGTCCAACGCCGCCTCGACGAGCTCGAACCCGGCCAACCCCTCTTCCCTTCTCCGACCGGCCGATGGGCCCGCCGCTCCAACTACAGCCGCAACACCTGGAACCCCGCCGCCCGTACCGTCGCCTGGCCG
>JAXDPV010000081.1:0-12732 GCA_034668185.1 Actinomycetota bacterium | reverse complement strand
CACGATGACCTCACCGACGACCGCGCCCGAGCCGTCCCGCAACGGCACCTTGGCTCGGGCCGACCGGCCGGCCGCGCTGCTCCCGAAGGTCGTGACCTCCATGCCCGACAATGCCTGCGGTTGGTCGGCGCTCACCGGCTTGCCCACGAGCGCGGGATCGGGGTGCGAGTAGCGGATGCCGCGGTCGTCGGTGACGACCACGAACAACGCGCCCGTCCGCCGGCGCACGGCCTCGGCGCGGGGTTGGACTTCGTGGGCGGCGTCACCCGAGACCACCGCGGGGCCGAAGCGATCGTCGGCCGCGACCGCGCGGGCAACGGCCAACGCCCGCTGCTTCGACTGTGCGATGAGGTCGTGGCGGAGTAGCACCGTCATCAACCCGAGGCCCGCGACGCAAACGATGGTCAACACGCCAAGCTGCAGGAGGAGGACCTGGGTCGAGAACCGGCCGAACCGCCTGGGCATGGAAGCGACGATAGGTCCGTGGTTGCCGGCGTGTACCGAGATTGCAGGTAGCTGCAATGTGTACCGGGGCGCGCCGGTGCGATCCTTGAAGCGTGGTCCTCCGTTGCCTGATCGTTGACGACAACGCGCGGTTCCTCGACGCCGCCCGTGGCGTGCTGGAGCGCGAGGGAGTCCGGGTCATTGGCGTGGCGACGACGAGCGCCGAGGCCCTGGCGTTGGCCGGCGACCTCCGTCCCGACGTCGTGCTCGTCGACGTCAACCTCGGTGACGAGAACGGGATCGACCTCGCCCGCCGATTGGCGCCGCCGGTGATCCTCATCTCGACGTACACCGAAGGCGACATCGGTGAGCTGGCGGCGCGCACTCCGGCCGTCGGGTTCCTCTCGAAGTCGCATCTGTCGGGCCAGGCGATCGCCGACCTGCTGGCGCCGGGGAAACCGTCGATACTGGAGTGATGGCGAGGAGCGGACGGTGCGGATAGCGCTCGCCGACGACGACGTCCTGCTCCGCGAAGGCCTGGCCAGCTTGTTGGAGAGGGCGGGGTCCGAGGTCGTCGGCCAGGCCGGTGACGGCGCCGAGTTGCTGGCCCTCGTCCGGGCCCACCGGCCCGACCTCGCCATCATCGACATCAGGATGCCGCCGAGCCATACGACCGAAGGGCTGGCCGCGGCTCGGGCGATCCGTGAGGAGCTGCCGGGGACCGCGATCCTCGTGCTCTCGGCCCACGTCGAGGTCGAAGAGGCCATGGAGCTCCTCGCCGGTGGGGAGGGCGTGGGCTATCTCTTGAAGAGCCGGGTCACCGACGTCGCCGACTTCCTCGACACCGTCGAACGGATCGCGCGTGGCGCCTCGGTCGTCGACCCGAGCCTGGTCCAGGAGCTGGTCTCGGCTCGCCGGCGCCACGACCCCCGCGACGCCCTCACGCCCCGGGAGCGGGAGGTGCTGTCGCTGATGGCGGAGGGGCGGTCGAACGCCGGCATCGCCAGGCAGCTCTACGTGTCCGAGGGCACGATCGAGAAGCACGTGCACAGCATCCTTCCGAAGCTCCTCCTGCCGGACACGGGCGACGACCACCGGCGGGTGCTGGCGGTGCTGATGTTCCTCGAAGCCCGCTAGCCGGGGCTCGGCTACCGGCTAGCCGGGTGTTCGAAAGTTCGGCTGCCTTCCTCTCCGAACTCCCGCTACCGGCGAAGACGGATACGGCGATTCTTGCGACGTTGGTCCCATGACCATCACCGCCCTGCCACCACCCATGGTTGTCGACGTCCTCGGGACGGAGATCTCGGTCCACGGCGAAGTCGACATCGCGACCGCGCCCCTGCTGCGATCGGCCCTTGCCGGTGCGGTGGCGATGGGTGCGCGGCTCACGGTCGACCTGGCCGGCGTGACCTTCATGGACGCCGCCGGCGTGGGCGTCCTGGCCGGCGCGGCCACCCTCGCCCGCCGGGTCGGCGGCGACTTGGTCCTGCGCGATCCGAGCCGGCCGACGCTGCGGGTGCTCGACCTCACCAGGTTGCTCGACGCCATGGCCATCGAGACCACCGGGCCCCGGGCCTGAGGAGGAGAGGGAAGATGCGTTACGTCAGGTTGGGCAAGACCGGGATGGAGGTCTCGGCGATCGCCCTCGGCACGTGGGCCTTCGGCGGGGAGTGGGGGGCGTTCGACGAGGCCGAGGCGCGGGCTGCGATCCACCGGGCCCTCGATCTCGGCGTCACCTTGTTCGACACCGCCCAGGCCTACGGGTTCGGCCGGGCGGAGCACTTGCTCGCCGACGCCTTGGGTCCGCAGGCCCGTCGTGGTGACGTGTTCGTGGCGACGAAGGGCGGCCTTCGGCGCTCCGGCAAGGGCCTGGTGCGCGACGCCAGCGCCGGTTGGTTGCGGGCGGGGGTCGAAGCCAGCCTCCGCAACCTGGCGGTCGAGACCATCGACCTGTACCAAGTCCACTGGCCCGACGGCCACACGCCGGCGGAGGAGACGGCCGACGAGCTCGAGGAGCTGGTGCGCGAGGGCAAGATCCGCCACGTCGGCGTGTCGAACTACGACGTGCAGCAGATGGACGACCTGGGTGCGCACGGGTATGTCGAGACGACCCAGTCGCCGTACCACCTGTTCCGCCGGGACATCGAGGCCGAGGTGCTGCCCTACGCCACGCTGAACGACATCGGCGTGCTGGTGTACGGGCCGCTGGCCCACGGTTTGCTGTCGGGGCGGATGGACGCTTCGACGACGGCGTTCGCCGACGACGACTGGCGCCATGCGTCGCCCGACTTCACCGGCGAGACGTTCCGGCGCAACCTCTCGGTCGTCGAGCGATTCCGAGCATTGGCCGCCGACCGTGGGCTGTCGCTCCCGACGCTGGCGGTGGCGTGGACGATCGCTCGTCCCGCGGTCCACGCCGCCATCGTGGGGGCCCGCCGGCCTGCGCACCTCGACGCCCTGGTCGCGGCCGCGGACGTCAAGCTCTGCGCCTCGACCCTGGAGGAGATCGACCGTATCGTGGCCGACGCCACCGCCGTTCGGGGCCCGTCGCCGGAGGGAATGTGATGACGAAGATCGCTTTCATCGGCCTTGGCAACATGGGTTCTTCGATGGCCAGCCGCCTGCTGTCTTGCGGTTACGACCTCACCGTCTGGAACCGGACTCCTGCCAAGGCCGAGCCGCTGGTTGCCCGTGGCGCCCGATTGGCCGCCTCGCCGGCGGCGGCGGTGGTTGGGGGCGTCGACCTGGTGGTCACCATGCTGACCGACCCGGCCGCGCTCGAGGCGGTTCTCTTCGGCGTCGACGGGCTGGCCGGCTCACTTTCGCCCGGGCAGGTGCTCCTGGACATGTCGACCGTCGGGCCCGACGAGATCCGTTCGGTCGCCGGACGTCTGCCCGCCGGCGTCGTCCTCGTCGATGCGCCGGTGCGGGGCAGCATCCCCGAGGCCGGCTCCGGGCGGTTGGTGATCTTCGCCGGCGCCGACCCGGCGACGTTCGCCCCGGTCGAGCCCGTCCTCCGCTCTCTCGGGACTCCCACCCTCGTCGGTGGTCTCGGCACTGGCGCGGCCATGAAGCTGGTCGTCAACTCGACCCTGGCGGCCGCCATGACCGCCGCCGGCGAAGCCCTCGCCCTCGGGGACACCCTCGGTCTCGACCGTGCCGCCGTGCTCGATGTCGTCTCGGCCTCGCCCGTCGGCGCCGTCATCGCGCCCAAGCGTGACGCCATCGCCGCCGGCCGCTATCCCCCGAGCTTCAAGCTCAGCTTGGCCCGCAAGGACCTCGCCCTCGTCACCGAAGCCACCGGCCTCTCGCTCAAGGTCGCACCCGCCGCCCTCGCCTGGCTCGACCAAGCCGCCGCCGCCGGGCTCGGCGACCTCGACTTCTCCGCCGTCATCGCCTCGATCACCGGCCTTACGCCGTCTGCGCTGTGAGGGCGTAGTCGCGTCACGCGTGGAGCAGTACACCGTATTGAAACCGGTCATCGCGGGCGTGGGGAAGGTTCCGACATCGCCGGTGGTGCCCGAGCCGGCGAGGACGGCGAAGCTCGACGCGGTGCCGAGGTCACATGGGTTTCTCTTCCGATACGAGGAGAGGTCGCGTCGTGCCTCGATGACGGTCGAAACGGCTGGCGGAGTCGATCTCGACGGTCGATGCCGTCGATGACCCACGCCGGGCTCGTCCGGGCGATGCAGGGGTGGCCGGTGTACGCTTCGGGTTGGCGCACGGGTGTGCGCAATGGCCTTTCCCGGCACGTCGCCCCGGACCCCGGTAGCGCGTCGTTGGCCCGAGTGGGAAAGCGATCGCGATGCGGAATGAGTCTCCCGCCGAGTATCCGGCGATGGCCGCTGATGGCGCTGAGGCGTCCGCTCCGGACGACACATCCGGCGTGCCGTCGTTGGGTGCCTACGCGCAGGTGGCGGCCCTGCTGCACGAGTCTCGACGAGAAGCGCCCGATCAGCTCGGAGCGTTCCTTGGTCGCCGGGTCGCGGTGTTCGGGATGCACGACCTTTCGGTGTATCTGACGGACTTCGAGCAGCGGCGTCTCCTGCCCATTGCCGGATCAGCCGCCACCGCGTCGATCGACATGGACGCCTCCACCGGCGGGCGGTCGTTCACCACGAGCGACCAGGTCGAAGAACCGGTCGATGGCGGGGTGAGGCTTTGGAGCGTGGTGGTCGACGGCGCGGCCCGCCTCGGGGTGATGTGCGTCACGATTCCGGTTCTCGACGACCAGGGCCGGGCGCTGGCTGACAGCCTCGCCGGGGTGGTCGCCGCGCTTCTCGTCACCCGCGGCCAATGTACCGACGCCTATACGTCCCTTCGCCGTAGCGAGAAGTTCAGTTTGGCGGCCGAGATGCAGTGGGACCTGCTGCCCCCGTTGAGCTTGGACAGCGGGCGGGTTTCGGTTGCCGGACTGATCCAGCCCGCGTACGAGGTCGGGGGAGACTCGTTCGACTACGCCGTCAACGGCGACACGTTGGACTTCGCCGTGTTCGATGCGATGGGCCACGGGCTCGAGTCGAGCCAGCTCGCCCATCTGGCGGTGACGAGCTACCGCCACAGCCGGCGTTCGGGCCTGGACCTCGGCGCCACCTACCTGGCCATGGACGCGGCGATCGCGTCGAGAGGCCACGGCGAGGACTACGTGACCTGCGTCCTGGGGCGGCTCGACTTGATCGGCGGGTGCTTGACGTGGATCAACGTTGGTCACCCGTTGCCCCTCCTGGTCCGCGGCGGAGATGTCGTCGGCCCGTTGTCGTGCGAGCCGACGCTGCCGGCCGGTCTTGGCCACGGCCTCGCCGGCGATGGCGTGGTCGGCGACGGTGTGACCGAGGTCGCCCAAGATGTACTCGAGCGCGGCGATCGCCTGTTCTTCATCACTGACGGCGTGGTCGACTCGCACCGACCCGGCGGCGAAGACTTCGGGCAGGAACGACTCATCGAGCTTCTCGCCGCCCGGTCGCGCGAGGGTCTCGACGCCGCCGAGACCGTCCGCCAGCTCTCCCACACGGTCTTGGACCACCACGGGGTCTTGAGCGACGACACCACCGCGTTCCTCGTCGACTTCCACTAGATCTTCCTGTCCGCAGGTTGATACTCGCAACGATCGAAGCGTGCCAGGAGAACCATGGCTCTCGAGAAGCTTCCGTCCGTGCCCGCAAGGTGAGCGCGGCGAACGAGCGGCGCCTACGGATCCTGGCCCGCCTGGCTGGCGGCGAACCGGGCGAGCTCGGCACGAAGAAGCTGTGCGAGGTGTGCGCCGAGGTGACCGGCATGACCGGGGCCGGGATCATGCTGATGACCGATGGCGTCCCGCGCGGCGCGGTCTGTACCACCGACGAGGTGAGCGCCCTCATCGAAGACCTCCAGTTCGCGCTGGGCGAGGGCCCCTGCGTCGACGCGTTCCACCTCGACACCCCCGTGCTGGAACCCGATCTGGCCGAATCCGCCACCCATCGCTGGCTCGGTTTCACCGGCCCCGCAGTCGATGCCGGCGCCCGCGCCGTGTTCGGTTTCCCGCTGCGGCTCGGCGCGGTCCCCCTCGGCGCCCTGGACCTGTACCGCGACCGACCGGGTCCCCTCACCGATGACCAGCACGCTGACGCGTTGGTCATGGCCGATGTCGCCGCTCAAGCCCTGCTCGTCATGCAAGCCGATGCGCGGCCCGGGAGGCTGGCGGCTGCGTTGGAGGCGGGCTCGGACTTCCAGCACGTCGTACACCAGGCGTCGGGCATGGTGTCTGCCCAGCTCGACATCTCCGTCGGCCAGGCGCTCATCCGTCTACGGGCTCACGCCTTCGGCAATGACCGCCCGTTGACCGAGGTCGCGCACGATGTCGTCGCCCGGCGACTGCGTTTCGACGCCCAAAGTGGCGAGAAGGACCCCTGCCCGTGACGCCACGTGGGCGCGCCAGGTGCCGGGTAGCGTCGTCGTAGCATGGGTGGTGTGGCTGGAGACCCGATGACCAGAGAAGCACTTCTCGCCCGGACCTTCGTCGAGCTCGCCGACACCCTCGTCGAGGAGTTCGACGTCGTCGAACTCCTGACGCTGCTCGCCGACCGTTGCGTCGAGGTGCTCGACGTCGCCGCGGCCGGCCTCATGCTCGCAGCACCCGGCGGGGAACTACGGGTGATGGCCTCTTCCAGCGAGGCCATGCGGGTGCTGGAGCTGTTCGAGCTGCAGTCCGAGGAAGGCCCGTGCCTCGACTGCTACCGCACCGGCCAGCCCGTTCTCAACCAGGTCCTCGCGCCCGGCGGCGAGCCCTGGTCGCGCTTCTCGAGCGAAGCCGTCGACGCCGGCTTCAAGTCGGTGGAAGCGGTGCCGTTGCGGCTGCGACACACGACCATCGGAGCGCTCAACCTCTTCCACACCGACGAGACCGGGCTGGACCAGGCCGATGTCGCCGTCGCCCAAGCGTTCGCCGATGTCGCGACCATCGCCATCCTCCAGCACCGCGCCGCGCTCGAAGGCCAAGTGTTGAACGAGCAACTCCAGCACGCCCTCGACAGCCGGGTGTCCATCGAGCAGGCGAAAGGCGTGATCGCCGAGCGGGCCGGGCTGAACATGGAACAAGCCTTCGTCGCCCTGCGTACCCACGCCCGCAACCAGAACCTTCGACTCGTCGATGTCGCCCGCGGTGTCATCGAGGGCACGGTGAGCCCCGCCGAGCTCGCCAAGCCCGAGTCCCGCAGCGACCTTTGATGTACGCCGGGCAAGAGCGCGGCGGTGACGACGGTCGCAACTCGCTACGAGCAGCTCGGGCGAGGCCTGCCCGCTAGGCGATGGTGTAGGTGATGGTAGAGCTGTAGGGGTTGAGAGCCGTTGAGCCGACCGCCGCGGAGTAGTTCGAGCGGAAAGCGTTCCCGGGGACCGAAAGGGCGAAGCTCGGCGTCATCGTGTAGGTCCCTCTGTTGGTGCCCGTCGACGCAATGAGCGTCAATGACGTCGTGGCCAAGGCCAGGTTGGTTGATCCGGTGATGTTCGTGATCGGGTCGGCGCCGCTGACGGCCACGATCGTGCCGGTCGAGAACGTCAGGTTGCCGACTGGAATCGTGCGGGCGGTTGTCTCGATCGTGCCGGCGGCACTGGTAGGAACCGTCGCCGTCGCAGTCACCGTCCATGCAGCCCCGGTACCGCGGGAGTCGGTCAGCGTCCACGTCGGCGTGGTGCCTGAACTCGACTGGGTCGTGCCGTTGAGGGTCACGGCCGAGAGGGTCACCCCCGCCGTGGTCACGCTGAGCGCCCCGTCCGACACCGTTGACGTGACCGTATCTGCGTTGGCAGCGGGCATCGCCGACATCGTTGCCGCGACGATCACTCCCGCTATCCCTGCGATTTTCGTAAACCTCATGACTGTTCCCTTGGGTTGGTGCAACCACCGGTGTTGGTGCCCGCAGCTCCAGCGTCGTCGCCCACAGGATTCCGCTGGATAGCGCGTTCGCGCCTTTGCGCCTCCGGCCAAGTCCCTCTTGATCAACATCCGACATTTCACGCGCCACGCGGCATCCCTCGGAGCGGAAGCTTGAAAGGCAGCGCCGACGAGGGCGCGAACGCGCTATCGACCGGCCACCTAGACGCGTCGACGTGAAGGTATGCCCGATCCCGACTCCCGACGGCGGGCTCTGGCCGTCGGCCTCCTGGCTCTGGCGGCCATGGTGGTCCTCCCTTCGTTCCCCGCCGGGGCGGCGGAGAGTCCACGCCTCGGCATCAAACCGGCGTACGAGGCGAACTTCCTCCATCTCGCGCTCCTGCCCGGGGGGCGGACGACGAACACCGCGGTGGTGTCCAACTACTCGGACCAGCCCTCTCGGATACGCATCTACGCGGTAGACGGGGAAACGACTCCTCAGGGTCAATTCGCGCTCGGCGGCGAAGGGGACCCCCGCCGAACGGTCGGAAGCTGGCTCGTACCGAGCGTCAGCGAGCTCACCCTCCCGCCCCGGTCAAGCGCGGACATCGACTTCGCGGTGACCGTGCCGTCCGGCACGACCCCTCGCGATTACATCGGCGGGCTCGTTCTCGAAGGAGAGCCCCGCCCCGGGCCAGCCCAGGACGTCGGCAACGCCACGGCCGTCCAGCTCACGATCGTCGAGCGCCTCGGTATGCGCGTGTACCTGAGGGTCGAGGGCGACGCCAGAGCGCATCTGGTTGCCGGGCCGCTCACATCGGATCGGGTCTCGGGGGGCGCCATGGAATTTGAGCTTGCATTGCGCAACGACGGCAACACGCAGCTCGCGCCGAGCGGGGTCGTCACCCTCAACGGGGTCGGCCTGTCCGGCCAGTCGATCACATTGAGCCGTCCCGAATTGCTCCTTCCCGGCGCGACCACAACGGTGAGGGGACGTTGGAAAGCCGTGCCGCTCTACGCTCTGGGTCACGCCAAGGCCGTCGTGAGCTATGGCGACGGCCAGACCGCAGGTGCGTCCGTCGGCGTGCGGGTGATCCCCGTCGTTCTGGTCGTCGTCGTGGCTCTGCTGGCCGCCGGACTCTCGTATCTCGCCTATCGACTGCTCCATTTCGTGCGAAGAGCACGCGTCGCACTTCAGGCAGCGCCACCGCCCGCCTTGCGACCCCGACTCCGGTGAGCGCCAGCATCGCGATGCCGAGCCCGGCGGGCGCGCGCCGCTCCAGAGGTCACGTGCGGACTCGACGCCATCCGCCGTCGCGTTCCTGACGAAGTCGCCCCGTCAGGATCAGCGCCGCCGAGACTTCGATGGCCGAGTCGAATCCGAAGCCGACGAGGCTGACCGATCCTGCGGCGGCACCTGCAGCCGCGAAGGCAGCTCGAGATCACTGGATTCTCGGCCGGTTGAGGCCCGCCGCCGGTGTCAACGCATTGAGCGCGGTCGCGGGAGGGGAACTCCGGCCGCGGCCTCGAGCCGTCCCGGTCCTCAGTCGCCGACGCGACGGTGGGCGTCGGCGACACATCGATCTGCAAGGATTCCAGAGCGACGATCCGGCCGGCCGTCTTCATCGCGCCGGTGGCGCGGATGAAAAGCTGGAGTGACTCGAGGACCGAGGTGCGACATGGACGACCAGGCAACCGCCGGCTCGGGCAGCGGCCACCCGATTTCGGGCGAGCTCATTACGGAGATGTTTGAGTACGACGGTGGGCGCGGCGTCACGGTGTACGTCCCACCGGCCAAGCCCGAGGCTGTCGTGCTCGCCGGTGACGGCCAGTTGATCTCGCAATGGGGCGGGTTCCTCGAGGCAGCCGACGTACCGCCCACGATGATCGTCGGTGCCCACCGTACGGCCGATGAGGACGAGATGGTGCGCATCCACGAGTACTCACCGGCGTTCGACGTGGAACGGTTCACGGCACACGAGAGGTTCTTCGTCGAGGACGTCCGCAGTTGGGTGCGGTCGCGTTTTGGCGTCGCGCTGCCCGCCGAGCGCACCGCGGTGTGCGGCGTCTCGGCGAGTGGAGAGCTGTCGCTTGCCATGGGGCTGCGGCATCCGGACATCTACGGCGCGATCTTCTGCGCCTCGCCCGGCGCCGGCTACCGACCGCCTGCGGTGATACCGAGCTCGATGCCGCGCACGTACCTCGTCGCCGGCACGCTGGAGCCGTTCTTCCTCGAGAACGCGACCCGCTGGGCGGACGCGCTCCGCGATGCAGGTGTGGACGTCGTCATGAGCGAGCGGATCGGGAACCACGGCGACCCGTTCTGGGCCCATGAGTTCCCGCTCATGGTCGCGTGGGCGTTCGGACGCGGCCCGATCGGAGGAGGCGTTGCCATGAAGCACGGCAGCAACTTGTGAGCGTCACTCCGATCGAACGCATCGGCGGGGTCGTGGCGGCGGGGGCGACCGTCGCCGGACTGGTCATCGCGGGCGTGTTGGTCCCGAGCGCCGTCGATCACATCACGGACAGCGACGCGTACGGCACCAAGAAGGTTCTGGTCGCCGCGCAGAACGCCACCGAGGTCCGCGTCGGCTACCTCGCCCTCGTGGTCGGGCTGCTGTGCATCGCTCCGGCCACGCGCCGCGTGCATCGCTCCGGCCACGCGCCGCGTGCTGCTGTTCGCGCCCCGCCGAGGTGCTGCCCTCGTCAATGTGGCGTGGCGGGTGATCGGTATCGGCGCCGCAGCCGGCGCGGTCGGGAACGCCTTCGCCCCGCTGATCGTGCCGTCGGCCGCGGCATACGACCCCGCCGTGATGGGAGCGTTCATCCATCACCATGAGACGAGCGCCGTCAGTTACGCAATTCTCGCGGTGTACCTGCTCCTGCCGGTCGGTGCGCTCTTGCTGATCGTGGGCTTGCTCCGGGCGGCGACCATCCCGTGGTGGGGCGTCGTCGCACTCGGACTGTCGCTCGGCGCGATCACGCCCTTACGGTTGGGGCTGCAAGCGATTGTCGACGGGTTCGTTCTGGCCGCTGCCCTGGCTCTGCTGCACCTGCGGCCGACGCCCGCATCGGTGGTCGCGTCGGACGGGCCCCGGTAGGGTCCTGCCGGTATGCGATTCCGGACGACGATCCTGACGGCCGGCAAGACGGCGACGGGCATCGAGGTGCCACCCGCGGTGGTGGAGGCGCTCGGCACGTCGAAACGACCGCCGGTCCGCGTGACGATCAACGGCTACACGTACCGCAACACGATCGCGGTGATGGGCGGCAAGTACATGGTAGGCGTGAGCGCCGAGCACCGCGCCGGTGCAGGCGTCGGCGGCGGTGACGGGGTAGACGTCGACATCGAGTTGGACGCCGAGCCCCGCACCGTGGAGGTCCCGCCCGAGCTGGCCAAGGCGCTGGCCAAGGACAAGGCGGCCAAGGCCGCGTTCGAAGCCCTCTCCTACAGCAACCAACGTCGCCACGCCGACGCCATCGCCAGCGCCAAGACCGACGAAACCCGCCAACGCCGCCTCGAGAAGACGCTCGCCGAACTGCACGGCTGAGGCCGCTTGCCTTCCACGAAACTGGCCACGTCCCGGGAGCTCCGCGCTCGGTTCGCCGTAGATTCGGGCCGTGACCGTCGAGCAACTCGAGGGCCCCGCTCGGGGTGACGAGCTCGGGGAGCGGCGACAGCCCGGTAGCCGCATCGATACTGACGATGGCCGCCACCGACCATAGGCTGGCCTCGATGTCGCAGGCGCCTGACCCGAGACGGCAAAGTGGAGCGGGCGACGAGAATCGAACTCGCGTTCTCAGCTTGGGAAGCTGATGTTCTGCCGCTGAACTACGCCCGCGTGCGAGAAAGCGCAGAAGAAGGCCGTCACTGTATCGTGCCGACCATCATGATCCTCTCCGACAAGACGATCCGTGAGGAGCTCGCCAACGGGAGAATCGTCATCGAGCCGCTGCACGAGGAGTACATCCAGCCCTCGTCGGTAGACCTCACCCTCGATCGATACTTCAGGGTGTTCCGAAATCATACGATGCGGGTCATCGACGTCAAAGAAGACCAAGAGGAGCTGACCGAGCTCGTCGAGATCAAGGACGACGACGTCTTCATCCTCCACCCCGGCGAGTTCGTGCTCGGGAGCACGGCCGAACGGGTCGGCCTCCCGACCGACATCGTGGCCAGACTCGAGGGCAAGTCGAGCCTCGGCCGCCTCGGCCTGCTGATCCACAGCACGGCCGGTTTCGTCGACGCCGGCTGGGACGGTCACCTCACGCTGGAGCTGAGCAACGTCGCCAACCTGCCCATCACCCTCTACCCGGGGATGAAGATCGGCCAGATCAGTTTCCTGAAGATGACGACGCCCGCCGACAACCCCTACGGCAGCAAAGCCGTTGGATCGAAATACCAAGGCCAGCGCGGACCCACGCCGAGCAGGTATTTCGAGAACTTCCGGCACTAAAGAAGGTCATCGGCCGATCTCCGACCGCGGAGAGCGTTCCTGAAGATCTTCTAAGTGAACGGCGTTGGTGGTAGCAACCCGGGTTGCGGACGGGTTACGGTGCGACGCCGTCGTCGGGCGACATAGGTCACACCGGCACATTGCGCTACAAAGAAAGCAGGTCCCATGGCTGCCAGCATCACTGCGTCCTCCCGGAAGACGAGGGTGCGAGTTCTCGCAGTCCTCGGCGCGCTACTCGGTCTCGCGCTCTTCGGCGTCCTTCGCTCAGGTGGAGCCCACGCGGACGCAATCTGCAGCTACGACGCAGGCACCAAGACGGTCACCGTCGCGGCCGACGGCGGTCACTCCCACACCCTTCTCCGGCAGCCTGACGGGTCGATCGTTGTCGCCGGCCCGGTCGGCACCTCGACGACGTGCGGCGCGGCCACGGTGACCAACACCGACACCATCAACGTCACCGCCACCACCGGCGACGACACCTTC
>JAXDPV010000080.1:0-17427 GCA_034668185.1 Actinomycetota bacterium | reverse complement strand
CCCGCAACCCCACACGACCCAACATCACCGACGATCCCCTCGCACTCGAAACAACCAAACCACCCAACCAGCCCGACGTGGAACAGGGGGAGGACGCCCACGCGCCCTCCCCCCAGTCCATTACTCCGAGTCCGAAAACCCGGTCAATCAACTACCGGTACGGTCGCTACTAGTCGTTGTCGCCGGGGACCTCCATGGTGATTACGGCGACACCGGCCACCTCGATCTGGCAGTAAACGAGCGACGGGGTGATATCAGGTGCTGAGGCGTCTTCGCAGTCGTTTGGGCCGACCGGAACAAAGAGCGGTGCCGCCGCGAGGGAGACTATGCCGTCATAGTCGAAGAACTCGGGCGGGACGCCCAGGGGACCTGCCGTGCAGTGGACCTCGTCGAGGCCGCCTAGGATGACCGGCCCGGCCGTGAACGACCATGGAGCGTCCAACAGGCCGCTCGGCCCGACGAGCGGGGGACCCGGGGGAGGGCCGAGGGTGGCCTGGGTGATCGCCGGGCCGCCGACCCGGCCGTCGCAGCTCTGGCCGGGGACGCAGGTGGCGTTGAAGTGGCCGTCGAAGCCGCTGGTCCCGTCGGTGTTGTCAGTGGTCCCGTCCGAGGTCACGGTGCAAGCGCCGGTGATGACGCCCACGCACACGACGGTGACGCCGATGAACGCGTAGTTTCCCCGGCCTTCGTCCTCGTTATCCCCCCCGAGGAGCGCAAAGGTCGCGCCATCGGGGATGGCGCCGCCGTCGCTCAGGTGGACCTGACCGACCACGACACAGACCGCCACCGGCACATACACGCCGGTACCGTCGCCCCCCAGCTGCGGAGGCAGTTCGACTTGGGCCTGGGCGGCCAACGGGCTCAGCCCCAGAGCAGCGGCCAACACTGCTACCAGGAGCCCCAGCTTACGGAATCTCATGTGTGAGTCCCTTCCTGTCGTTGGTCCCGGCGGCGTTTGCCGCCGGGAGTGGGTAGACGGTCTCGGTTCAGGCCGTCCACCCGGTGATACGGATGACAGGAACGCTTTGGGTCAGGATTTCTGAAACTTTCACAGAGAACGGGTGGTGCCACCGCCATAGACCTGACTCGGCGACCCAACTTGGCGCCCACTCTGCCGCCGGCATCTCATCGCTGGCCTTCTGCATCGCTCGCTGCTTGAACTCCTCCGGTATACGGAGCGGCACTTCGGGGTCCGTCTCGCGGCTCAACGCGAACGGTAGGTGTCCGGAAACGGGGAACTCCAGAACAGGGGGAGGCGCCTTTATGCGCAGCCCCACGGTCCGCTGCTTTCGGGCCCGAGAACCGGTCATTCGACTACCGGTACGGTCCCGCTATTAGGGGTTGTCCCCGGGAACTTCCTGGGTGATGACGGCGACGCCGGAGACTTCTATCGAGCAGTACCAGCTCGCCGCCAGCAGGCCCTCGCCGCCCGCGTCTTCACAGGGAGCGGTGGGCTGGAACAGGAGCGGCGAACCCTCGAGGGAAACGATGCCGTCACCGTCGCTGATGCCCGGCGGGACGCCCAGGGGACCGGCGGTGCAGTTCACCTGGTCGAGGCCACCCAAGATGACCTGCCCGGCCGTGAACGACCACGGAGCGTCCAACAGGCCGCTCGGCCCGATGAACGGGGGCCCCGTGAAGTTGTTCTGGTTGATTGCCGGGCCGCCGACCCGACCGTTGCAGATCTGGCCGGGCGGGACGCACGGGCCGGCGATGAAGGTACCGTCAAAGCCGCTGGTCCCGTCGGTGTTGTCAGTGGTCCCGGCCGAGGCCGTGGGGCACACGCCGCTCACGACGCCGGCGCACACCACGGTGCCCTTGAAAACGTAGGTTCCCGGACCTTCGTCCTCGTTATCCGTCCAGGGGGCCCCCTCGGGGATGGTGCCGCCGTCGCTCAGGTCGACCTGACCGACCACGATGCAGAACGCGACCGACACGTATACGCCGGGGCCGTCGCCCACCGGGGGCGCCAACTCGACCTGGGCCTGGGCGGCAATAGGGCTCAATCCCAGCACAGCGGCCAACACTGTTACCAGGAGCCCCAGCTTCCGGAATCTCATGTGAGTCCCTTCTGTCGTTGTGCCCGCTGGCGTTCGCCGGCGGGCGTGGGTAGACGGTCTCGATTCAGGCCGGTCTACTGGGTGATACGGATGGCAGGAACGCCTTGGGCCGGGGTTGCCGGAAACGTTCAGCGAACGTGGAGTGCCGCCGGTCAGTCGTCGGCTTCACCCTCGCCGACCTCGCCGTCCTCGAGCAGGTCGTCGATACGGGTGCTGGCCGCGACCAGGAGCTGAACCATCAAGAGCTCGACATGGATGCCACGGGCGTCGGCGGCGACGCGAAGTCGCTCGGCGGTGGCTTCGTCGATCACGACCTGGATCAGGTCTTCAGGCTCCATAACCGTCCCCGGTCGACAGTGGCCCAGGGTAGGCACGCGCACCAGCCACACGGCAATTCCATCGCCAGATCAATTGGTTGCCCCAGCTGCCATAGACCCCTCACACAGAATACGAACGAGCCGGTGGGAATGGTTCAGGATTTCTCGTTTCTTTTCCGTATCCAGGGAGGAACCGCGCCAGTCTTGACGAAATACTGCAACCAAAGAGGGGCATTCGGCTGTGCGTTCGGTCGATACCGGGGGTCTCTGTGGCGGTTGCGGTACGAGTCTTCGTCGAGCATTTGCCGACCGGCGCCGGTCCTACCGGCTGCCGCGAGGACTCCTTCGCGCAGATGTACAGCCGATGTCGGGACGAGCTGGTCACCATGTGCCAGCGCCGCCTGGGCGCGACCGGCGACGCCGAGGGCCTGGCCCAGGAGGCGTTCCTCCGTGCCTGGGCATCGTTTGACCGTTACTCGACCACCAGGCCCTTCTGGCCATGGCTGGCCACCATCGCCCGGCGCCTCTGCGCGGACCACGTACGGCGAAACCACCTCGAGCGAAGCCACCTTGCCGGGGAACTGCGGGTCCAGTGCATGTGGCACGGCGAGCCGGAATGGGTTATCGAGAACCAGGAGGAGCACAGGACGGCAGTCCGTGCGCTGCGGGAGCTCCGTGACCGGGACCAACGGCTTATCGGGCTCGCCGACATCGACGAATGGCCGATCGAAAAGGTGGCCGGCTTCGAAGGGATGACCGTCGAGGCGACCAGGACAGCCCTTCGCCGGGCCCGGATCTCCCTACGGAGATCCTACGAACGTGTCCTGAGCGGCAGCCCGGCGGTTCTGGCCCTGCGCAGGTGGGGGCGGCTCCGCTTTTGGCTTGGCCAAGCATTCGGCCGTGCCGATGCGGCCTCCTCGGTCGCGTTGCTCTCCCGAGGAGGCGAGATCGTGCTGGCCGTGCTGGTCGCCACGATGGGAGCAACCGCCGTCCTTCCCCCCAGCCCGGCCGGCCGCCGTCTGGAGCAGGGGACCGACGCGGTCGTTCCTCCCGGGGTCCCGGCGGGCACGACCGCGACGGCCGCGGCGTCGGACCCGAGGCTCGACCGGGCCGCCGCCAGCAGCGCGGGACCTGAGGCCCCCGCTTCGGGCCAGCTAACCCCGGCGGTGGAGGGGCCCACGGAGGGGGCGTGGGCGTTCGATCGCGTGTCCTCGCCCGACGATGCCCGCATCACCAGCTTTACCGCCTCGCCGGCGTACGAACACGACGGCACGCTCTATGCCACTGGCGCCGCCACGTCGGGTTGCACGGTCTACGTCTGTTCGGTGCTGTTCGTCTCCCAGGACCGGGGCACCAGCTGGTCTCGCCTCCCCGCAACGGGCTTTACCGGCGGCCGGATCCTTCTCTCGCCGTCCTATCCGGCAGACCCGCGCCTGTTCGCTGCGGGAGCGTCGGCATTGCAGGTATCGACGGACGGCGGCGCCTCCTTCCGACCCCTCACCGCCACCGGTGGAGAGGCGGCAATGTCGCCGGCGTTCGCTACGGGCGACCCCCGGATTGTCGTCGGCTCGACACCCCGGTGGACCTTCGTGGACGGCGAGGTGGCTGCCCGTCCTACGCCGACCGTGCCGGCTACGGCTGCTCCCATAGGCACTGGTCCGCTGATGCTCGTCGGCGGCACGGCATCAGATGGATCCTCGCCGAATACGAGCGCAGTGCTCGCCTGCGGACTCGATGCGTGTGTCAGCCGAGCGCTTCTCGACGGTATGTCGGGCACACCCTCCGTCAGGTCATTCGCCGTCATCGACGGCCGCGACGAGCTGTGGGCATGGCTCGGCGGCCGGCTGTTCCGATCGACCGACGACGCCTTCAGCTTCAAGGCGATCTCCGTCCCGTCGGGCGCCACCGTGCGCGATGTCCTCGCGGGCAAGGGCGAGACGCGGTACCTGGCCGCGGCCTCTACCGATGCGGGGACCGGCGGCGTGTTCAGATCACTCGACGGTGGCGACAGCTGGAGCCTCGTCCGGAACCTGCCGGTCGAGGCGATGGCCGTCCTCCCGGATGGTCGGATCCTGGCGGCCGCGGAGGGCCAGGGTGGCATCGCCTGCTCCGAGGACGGGGGATCGACGTGGCAGACACGCTGCGCCTGAACCGACGCCGTGTCATGGTGACGGCGATCCTCGTGGCGGCGACGACGATGTTGCCGATCCCGCCGGCCGCGGCCGACGTGGTCGTCTCCGGGACCTGCCTTCTCGACCTCCAGGCGGCCTACGCCACCGCCGCCGCGTTGCTGCCGGCCGACGACCAGGTCACCGTGACCGATCCCGGCGGCAACTACTGCGCCACGACGGCCGGGATGGCGACGGTCTCGATGTGGGGGACCCTGACGACCCCGGCGCTGACCGGCAAGTGGGGTTGCTTCGCCGGTGAGGTCGACGGCTGGCTCAAGGTCAGGCTGGATGTCGCCAACTTCCCCAACCCCGTGACGGAAGCGATCGTCGTCAACGTGGGCGGCGCCTTGGTGCTGGTCTCGGAATCGCCCGTCATCGAATTCCAGGGCGCGGGCGCGCTCGCCCAGGGCCCCTTGGACCTGGCGGGGTGCGCAAGCGGTGGCTCGATCACCAGCACCCATTGGACGGGAGCCTTGGTCTTCCACCACCCCTACCTCTAGCGCGGGTCGAGAGGTATCGCCGCGGTGAGCTCGAGGCCTCGCGGCTCGGAGCGCCGCAGCTCGAACGAGCCCCCCAGGGCGGCGACACGCTGCCCAACGGTTCTGAGCCCGGTGTGTATCGCCGCCGTAGGATTTCCGCCGTCCCTTGCGGCCAGGCCGATGCCATCGTCGCGCACGACAAGTCGCGTCTCCTCGGGCAGGTACTCCAAGCGGACCGCTATGGCACTCGCCCGACCGCGCGCCTCGACGCTGCTGAGCACCTCGTACACGACCCGGAGCAGCGCCTGTTCCACGGCGACCGGTAGCGGCCGACTCTGGCCGACGACGGCCACGTCGGCCGCGACGTCCAGGGATCGTGCGAGCTTGGCCACCACGCCGGCCACCGTCATCCCCAGCCCGTCGGGGTGGTATTCGAGGGCGCTCAGCAGCCGGGCACTGAACCCCAGGCTCTCCCGGCCGAGCCGGATCAGCCGCACGAGGTCTCGTTCGAGCCCGTTGCGATCAGCCGCCCGAGAAGGGTCCGACAGGCTGGCGACCCCCGACCCGATGACCTGCAACAGGTGGTCGATCTTGCTGTAGGCGTCGTGGGCCACGTCGGCTCGTTCTTCGGCGACCGCCCGCTGGCGTCGATCGTGAGCCCGTTCGCACCTGGACCCGATCGCGGCGGCGAGGAGCTCGACCGCCTCGCGCTGCTCCGAACCCAACCCGCCGCCTTCCGATCGCACCTGCAACCAGCCCACCGCGCGGTCGTTCGCCCATATGGGCACGAAGCTCAGGTCGTCGACGGAGATGGGCGGCGGACTGGTTCGGCGCCGGCTCCACGAGCGCCAAACCGTTCGCTCCTGCTCGTCCATCGGCTCGTTGGCATGCTTGGACATTCGATCGATGATCCGGGCGGCCACGACCCGCAGGCCCATTGCGGCGGCCCACGTGCCATTGAGCGCGTCGAGGTCGAGCAGCTCGGCGGGCACGACACCCGCGCTCAGCATCGCCCGAACGGTTGTGGCCAGGCCAGCGGTTGCTTCCATGTCCGCGCGCCCGCGACCGAGGGTGCCGTCGAGAGCTAGCGCGGCCATCGCCGCCGCGTCTCGGACGCCTGCGACGGGAGCCGCCTTCCGTAGCGCGACCACCGGCGTATCCACCTCCTGTGCCCGTTGCATCCCACCTCCTTGCTTGGTAATACGGCGGAGAGCGACGTTGGGGGCCAAAAAAAGGTTCCACCGTGGCAGGAAGTGGATCTGCCGAAAGCGAACAATGTCTATGGGCGTCCAGTCCTAGGCAAGGCTGGACAGGGGGGTCCTCGTGGCGGTTGCGGTCCGAGTTGTCGTCCAACCCACGCCTGGGCCTGCGTGGGAGCCCCCGTCATCGGACGCGTCGTTCGGCCAGCTCTATAGCCGTTGGCGCGCCGACCTCGTGGGGCTGTGCCGGCTCCAGCTCGGGAGCGGGGGGGACGCCGAAGCGGTGGCCCAGGAAGCGCTCGTGCGCGCATGGCTTTCGCTGGACCGCTACTCCGCCAATCGGCCGTTCTGGCCATGGGTGGCCACCATCGCCCGCCGGCTGTGCATCGACCAGATTCGCCGCCGCCAGTGCGAGCAACGCCACGTGTACCACGAGTACCAGTGGCAGGCGACGGCGCCGGAGGAGCCCGAGTTCGAGGCCGAGCGCCAAGAGGAGCACCGGGCCGCGCTCTCGGCATTCCAAGGGCTTCGCCCTCGGGAACAGCGCCTGATCGGGCGTCGACACATCGATGGTTGGTCGGTCGAGCAGATGGCGATGTTCGAGGGCATGTCCGTCGACGCGACCAGAACTGCGCTCAAGCGGGCCCACGCCGCGCTGCGGTCGTCCTACCAGCGCACCATGTCGAGTACGCCGGTGATCGCCGCCCTCGCAACCCTGGCTCGTTGGCGCCGCCGGTTCCGGCTGATGGCCGCCAGGACCAACCCGACGGCGCCGATCTTCGTGGCCAGCAGGGGTGGCGAGTTACTGATGGTGTTGCTGGCCGCGGCGACCGTTTCAGGCACGGCACCGGCGTTCCAACTGCGAGCCGCGACAACTCTGCCGGCCGCCGCCAGGGGCCGGTTGGCAGGTCGGCCCGATGCCGCGTTCGTGCCGTCTCAACCCTTTGCCGCCGCGGCCGCCGTCTTGCACGCCACGCCCGACCGACCGGGCAGCTCAACCTCCTCGCCCGCCGAAGAAGTGCCCCCGACCCCGCCCGCCGGCGCGCTCCCGATGACCCTCGACCGGGGGGCGACCTGGACGCGCCTGCCGGCCACCGGGTTCACCGGAGACAAGGTGCTCCTCCCGCCGGCGTATCCGGCCGACCACCGGCTGTTCGCTTCCGGCCCGACGGCGTTCCAGTTCTCCGACGACGGCGGCGAGTCGTTCAAGACCGTCGGCGGTGCGGGAGGCGACGCCGCAATGTCACCGGGATTCTCCTCGGGCGACGGTCGGATCCTGATCGGCTCGCTGCCGCGATGGGTCTACGACGACGCCGAACAACTGGCCCATCCCGCCGAGATGATCGTCCCGTCGTCGGGATTGACCGGCGTCCCCGAGTTCGCCCCCGACGTGACGGACGGGTCGCTGGTCCTCATCGGCGGGACGACGACCAACGGCACGTCATCCACCGCCAGCGCCGTGTTCCACTGCAACAAGACGGCGTGCACGAGTTCCGGCCTTCTCCCCGGGGCGACGGGCGCACCCGGGGTCCGCCTGGCCGACGACTTCACCAGGAGCGGGAAGGCGTGGGCCTGGCGAGCCGAGCACCTCTTCGGCTCGTCAGATGGGGCCAAGACGTTCGCCGCCGTCAACCTGCCGACGAGTGGCGCCATCCGCGACGTTCGGTTCGGGCCAAGCCACGAGATGTATCTCGCCACGGTCGGTCCCGAGGGCATCGGCGGCCTGTTGCGGTCGGTCGACGATGGCTCGTCGTGGTCGTACCTCTATCGAGGAGGGGTTGAATCGTTTGTCGTGCTCCCGGATGGCCGGCTGATCGTCGGTCTCCAGACTGGGGTTGGAATTGCCTGCTCAGACGATGCAGGCCAGACCTGGAAGGTTCGCTGTCCATGACAATGCACCGCAGTCCACGCATCGCTGCGCTGTTCAGCGCGGTGGTGATGATGGCGTTCTCGTTGGTAACCATCCGCCCGGCCTCGGCCGAGGCCCTCTTCATCGGCGCCTGCTTAGTCTTACTGCGGGCGGCCTTCGCACCGGCCGCCGGTCTCATTCCGACGTCGACCGAGATCACCATCTCCGATCCGGGCCACAGCTGGTGCATCACCAATGCGGGGTCGGGCGCCCTGCACATCACGGGCACGCTATACACCGATCCGGTCGTGGACGCCTGGGGTTGCATCGCCGGGATTGCGACCGGCCCCCTGAACGTCGCCGTCGACGTGTCGGACTTCCCCGATCCGACAACGGCCGCCTTGGCGGTGAACGCCGGCAGCACGGTGCACATCGAGATGAACTCGGCGGTGGTCGTGTTCGATGGTGTCGCCGACCTGGTGCAGCGACCATCGGCGACAATCGGCTGCGCCGGGGGCACGGCGATCACGTCGACCGACTGGTTCGGCTCCATGGTGTTCCAGGACCCGAAGCTCGTTGCCGCCTGAAGGAAAGTTGCCCGTCGAGATGATTTCCTGACCCACTCGGGCCCAGCCGTTCGTACAAACCCATGAAGGCCTCCTCTCTGAGGAGGATCGGAGCGGGGAGGTGTGTGCGGGCTGTGAAAGCTACGACGCCGCATGCAAACGCCGTACCGCTCCGTCGAGCGCCCGTAGCTCAGCGGTCAACGGTTCCGACAGTAGGTGTGCCAGGGCGTCACGTTGGGTTCTGCATCAGGTCCGTGTCCCCTGTGCCCGTAGGGGAGACGGATGCGGGCTGGGCGGCAACGCCCGAACGACGCTTGGTGCGGCCCCTGAAGTCCACGACAAGTGACGACGCAACCCACTCGACCTCGGGCTCAAGAGCACCGGACTTAAAATCTGGCCGACGCGGGTTCGAATCCCGCCGGGCGTACGCAGTCCATCCGAGGCCCCGGCGGTGAGCCTCCTCTCCGACTCGGCCTCCGCCGCCGTCGGGGAGTGGCAACGGGGCTTGCGCGATGGTGCCGGGGAGCGTGAGTTCCCTTACACCACGGTGCACGCGCACGTGCGGGAGGTCGGCCGTCGCGGGCTCGATCTTGCGCTGCTGACGATCCTCGACAACGTCCAGCGGTGCCTCGAGCAGACCCAGGCGGTGGGGCACGGGCTCCTCCGGACATGGCTGCCCCTCGTCACCATCGGCAAGGAGATGGACTACGCCGCCTATGTCGGCTTGCCTCTTCTGGGGGCGTCGAGTTTCGGTGATGCGTCGGTTGCAACCCCGTTGTTGGCGGAGCTGCGCAGCGAGGTCGCCCCCGGGCCTTTGTGGGCCCGCCGCGTGGAGGGGATCAACCGATCGATCGCCCGGCTCGGCGGCGAGCCCGCTCCCGCCCCGTTCTCGTTGCCGCTACAGCTCGCGTTGCTGCCGATGACGCCCATCCCTGAGGAGGTGCTCTTCCTCCGCTGCCTCCAGGCCTTCGAAGTGCTGTTCGCGGGTGTGGGCCGTCTTGTCCGCGATGGCACCACCCACTCGCTCGAGCGCGCCGCCGGGATGATCAGGGCCAGCATCTCGATCTTCTCGGTACTGGCCACGATGCCGCCTGTGGAATTCGCCAAGATCCGCTCGGAAACCGGAACGGCCAGCGCGCTGCACTCCCCGACCTTCGAGGTGATCGAGCGCGCCTGCAGTGTCGACTCCGACGAAGCTCGGTGGGAGATCGGTCGCGAGTGGGCGCGCTGGAAGCGGGCGCACCTGGCGTTGGCCGTGAGGATGATCGGCGACCGACCAGGTACCGGTGGCACCGCGGGCGTGGCCTACCTCCGCGACCGCGTAACGCCACCGCCGGTCGGTCCGCCTCAGCAGCGGCTGGCGGAAGCGGCGGGCAAGGTCCTGGGGATCGCGCCGGACGTTCAGCAGTGCCCGAGGCCGGTCGTCGGGGAGTTCGTGCTCGACCTGAGGACCGGTGACAACGCTCCCGACCAGGCGGGGTGCGCCGCGGCGGCGCGGGCAATGCTGACCGTCCCAATGGTGGCCACCGCTCGGGCCGTCCAACCCCGCGTCTATGTGACACCCACGCTCGACGCACTCCGATCTGCCGTCGTGGAGACCGTGCGCGAGCGGGGCGCCACCTACGGCAGGGCACAGGGCGCACCCGGCACGCTCCAGGTCCAGTTCTCCTGCCCGAACCTCAACAAGGCGCTGCACCTCGGGCACCTGCGGTCGAACTTCATCGGCATGGCGCTGGCCAACCTGGCCGAGGCCCTGGGTTACGACGTGATGAGGGTCGACCAGCCAAGCAGCCGGGGCCGGCACATTGCCAAAGCCCTGCTGGCCTATCGGCGGTGGGGGGGAGGACGGACCCCCGAGAGTGATGGCACCAAGCCCGATCACTTCGTCGGCAAGCTCTACGCCCGGTTCGCCCAAGAGAACGGTGCGCTCGACAACGAGCTCGACGAGCTCGTTGCTCGCCTTGATTCGGGTGACGATGCGCTCGATGCCGAGGTCGAGCGGCTCACGTCCTGGTCGTATGAAGGCATCGAGCAGACGTACCGACGCATCGCCACTTGTTTCGACGCCGTCTGTCCTGAAGGGGACGCGGTCCCATTGGCGTTGGCGTGCATCGAAGAGCATCTCGACGACGGGTGCTGGCGGCGTCCGGACGGGTCAGTATTCGTCGACCTCAGCAGGTACGGCCTCCGTCCGGTGACCATCCTCCGTCGTGGCGGGGGCGCGCTGCTGCATGCGCAGTTCCTGGGGGCCTGCATTCGGCGCCGCCAGATCGATGGTGGCGCACCGTTGTTGTTCGTGATGGGCCATGAGTACAAGGACACGATTCCGGAGCTCCTCGGTGTGTTGCAAGAGCTTGGCCAAAGCGAGTTCGCCGCCCGGTTCGAGGCCGTCTACCACGGCATGGTGTCGGTCGATGGCCGGAAGATGAGTTCGCGCGGTGAGGTGCTGGAGGCCGATCTGCTCCTCGATCGGGTACGGGATCGTCTCGGTGGACGCGAGGCCTTGGCGGTGGCACTGGTCAAGTTCCACTTTCTCCGCTTCCGCCGCAGGCGGGACATCGATTGGCGCGAGGAGGAGCTCTGGAGCGAGTCACTCCCGCGCCTGAACCGGGTCATGGAGGGGCTGCACGCACAGCCGCCGGTAACCGCGCTACAGAGGATGTCGGCCAAAGCCGAGGGACGCCTTCGGTCGCACTTGCTCATGCTGAACCGCTTTCCAGCGGTCGTCGCCGAGGCGTTTGAGCGCCGCGACCCGGCGGGGTTGGTGCGGCAGGCCGAGCTCGTTGCGACCGGCGCGGCCGCGTGCTTGCGTGACGGCACGCTCGACGCAGATCTCCACGAGGCGACGAGGATCGTGATGGCCCGGGCTCTCGACCTGCTCGGCATCGAGCTACCAGACGCGGCGGATTAGAGCACGGGATCTTGGAACAGCATGACGCCGGTCCAGGTCGAGTTGGTCATGCCACCGTTGGCGCAGTTGGCGAGGCTGAGAGGATCGATCACGAAGCCGGAAGCGCCGTCGAAGGTGATGATGTTGGAGGTGCCGACGAGGGCGACGACGCCGGCGACGTTCACCGCCGTGAATTGCACGGTGAGGGTGGAGAACGAGGGGTCGCTGAGTGAGACCGTGCCGACCCCGGCAGCGACCCCGGCGAGGCAGCCGAAGCCGAGGGGCGTCGACGGGTTGAGGACGACGTGGCTGAGGTTCATGGTGAACGTGCCCTTCTGGGTCACGCAGGTGCCACCGCCGTTGAGGGTGATGGTGGCAGGCCCGGGGACGAGGCCCAGGGGCGTGGAACTGGCCGCCAACGTGAGCGGGCACGCGCCGACCCAGGCGGCGGGCCCGGCCGAGGCCGGAGCGGCCGGCACACCGGCAATGGCCGCGCACGCGACCACGGTGGCAGCAAGGCAGAGCAATCGGCGTTTCATTTTGACCCCCCGGTCCGGCTCGGCAGACGCAGTCCCTCTACGTCTCGGCGCGGACCTCGTGTCACATGAATCTCAGCGGGCGGCTTGCCACGTGTCGCCGCGGTCGTCCGACCAGAGGAGCGACGAATCGCCCAAGGTTGCGTCGACGGCAGCAATGAGTCGGCCGCCGACATCGGCGATGGCGGTGACGCCGGCGGCGAAGGGCCCGGAGGTCGCGACCGGTTGCCAAGATGCACCATCGTCCCGGGTACGGAACAAGCCGCCTTGGCGGCCGGTCCTGTCGGCCCAAAGACCGATGTAGGTGCCGTCGGCCGCCACGACGACCGAGCTCAGGTCGCCGCCGGCAGGAACCGCGATGCGGTCGAACGAAGCGCCGCCATCGGCGGACCGATAGAGCAGTTGGCCGCGCCAGGCCCAGACAGCGTGGTCACGGGCGAACGACGGCGAGACCACGAGGTTCGGCACGGCCGTGAGCTCGGCGAGAGGAGCCCGCGCCTCGCACGTGCCGTTGACGCAACGGTAAACGCCGGCGGACGAATCGGTCGTGGTCGTGCCGGCGAAGAGCACGTGGTCGGTCGCGTACGCCGGGCTGAAGGCGAACTGGGTCACCGCGCTCGTCGTCGGCAAGAGCAAGGTCGACGGCGTCGGGACCTGAGTCGCGGCGTCGTAGTCCCACCGCGGTGCCCCGCCGATGAGGATCGTGGGATCGCCAGAAGAGAACGTCGGCGACATGGCTGCGGGCCCGCCGACAGGCGCAACCAGACCAAAGCTGTTTCCGCCATCGGTCGAGAGGTGAAGGCCGAGACTCGAGGCGGCGAACAGCCGGTGGTCGGTGGCATAGTGCGGCGGCACGAGCAGGTCGCCACCGACGAAGCCGGTCGCCGGCAGACGCTTCCAGCTCTCGCCTCCGTCGGTCGACTGGAAGAGGGCAGCGCACGACACCGTCGGGCACGGGGTCCTGGGCACGCCGGTGGCGAACAACGTCGCGCCGTCGTCGGTCGCGACGATGCGGTCGAACTGGACGTGCTCGGGTCGGGTGGCGCCGTCCGACGGCAGCGGCAGCGTGCCCGACGGACCTGAGGTGTCGCCGCCGGCCGGCTGGACCGATCGTCCGGCCACAGGTTGCGACCTCGTGAGGACAGCGCGCTCTCCTGCTGGCGTACTGCCGGTGTCGCCGGCAGCCGACAGGCCGCCCGCGGGCGCGGCCGCCCGCGAATCGGTCGTGCCCGCGGCACCCGCGGTCAACAGTTCGGTGCCGGGTGCGACGCCGGCCATGCCCGCCGAGGTGACGATGGCCAACGTCAACGTGGTGGCCATGACCTCGGCCAGCCCGGTGCCGGTCAGCGGCCGACCGGCGGCCGAGCCGAGGCGATTCACGGCGGCCGCGGCGAGCCGATGTCGCGCCCGGCGCAACGCCGCGATCGGCGCAAGGCCGCCAACTGCACCGGCCGACGTCTGGTACGCCCGTCGTAACGAAACCCGAGCCCGCTTCAACAGGCCGCGCACCGACTCGACGGTGACGCCTTCGAAACCGGCGATCTCCTCGTACGACCATTCGTTGAGGTCGCGCAACGTGATCAAGCGCTGGTCGCGAGGTGGCAGCGCCCGGAGGGCCTTGAGCGCGGTGTGCTCGTCGTCGCGTTGGACGACGAGATCCTCGGGCTGGAGTACGTCCATGCCGCGAGCCGAGCGGAGGTATTCGCGGCCGCGGTACTCGCGGCTGCCCTTGCGGAGTTCGTCGATGCAGAGGCGGCGGGCGATTGTCGCCACCCACGGCCAGAACGGGCGGGCGCCGGTGAAGCGGTCGATCGATGCCCATGCCTTGGCAAATGCTTCCTGAGCAACGCCCTCCGGATCGCCCCGGTTCTGGAGCACCCGCCGGCACAACGCCACCAGGTCGGGCCGGAATCGGGCATACATCTCCGCGAACGCATCCTGCCGCTCGGCCTCGTCCCAGGTGCCCGCCGGGAGAGGATCGACGAATACGCGTACCGGTACGGCCAACACTTCCCCCTCGCTGCGATCGGCCCGCCACCCAGCGGCCGACACCCGTGTTACCAGTTCGTCGTGCAGGGGTTCGGCTCCTGCTATGGATCTGACACGGTCGGGCGTTTGCGTCGTATAGCAGGCCAGGAAATGGACACCCTCCCCAGGACCGGGCCACCGCCGACGATCGCGCCCGAGCGTGAGACGTACCTGCGCGCCGCCACGGAAATCCTGGCCCGGATCGACGGGGCCCAGTGGGCGCCCAGCGACCTAAGGGCCGTTTTGGACGGCCTGGCCGAATTGGCCCTCGACACGACCGGCGCTGACCGGGTCTCGTTCTTCCTCGTTGACGAGGACGGCACATCGCTCAACTTGTTGGGCGCGTCGGCGGCACCGAACGAGGCCTTGTGGGAGGCGAGCGTCGCCATGCCCTCGATCGAGATCGATGGGGTGCCCGGCCTTCGGGAGTTCCTCGACGGTGGGACGACGCTGGCGATCACCGAAGCTCGCTCCTCACCGCTCATACCGTCGATGTGGGCCGAGCTCTTCGACGTCGGCTCGCTGTTCCTTGCCCCGTTGCGACTCGGCGACGAGAACCTCGGCGTGCTCGCTGTCGACTACCGCGACCCGCACGCCGCCGCCGAGGAGCTCGTCCGGGTCGTCGGGACGCTCGCCGGGCTCAGCACGCTGGCCATCTCCAACACCATGCTCACGGGCGCCCTGACCCGTCAGGCGGCCCGGCTCGAGACGCTGCTCGAAGCCACTGGTGCGTTGCGGACGCCCCGGACGCTGACCGAGTTGGCCGGCGACCTGGCCGACCTCATCGCCGGCGTGCTGGACGCACCCGGTGTCGCCATCTACCTCTTGGAGCAGGGTGGTGAGGCGTACCACGTGCTTGCGCAACGGGGCGTAGCCATGCCCGAGGCCGGTCGTGTCGCCGACCTTCCGAAGCGGGCGGCGGCGATCGTGCGGGCGTCGTGGCGAGACCGTGGCCCTCGGCCGGTCACACTGCTCGACCTCGGCCGCTTCGCCATCGGTGGCCCATCGCTCGAGCGTGGACTCGTGTTGCCGTTGCGCAGCGCCGGGGAGGAAACGTTCGGCTTCATCGTCGTGGGCTCGTCGGGATCGGCCGAGCCGAGCGCCACCACCCTTCGATTGGCGAGTGCGTTGGCGGCTCACGTCGCGCTCGCGGTCGAACGGACGCAGCTCGACGAACGGGTGGCGCTGGCGGCCGAGTTCGCGTGCACGCTGCTGTCGCTCGACGACCTCGGAGCGGGCGGCAACGAAGGGCTCCTTCGCGCATTGCGAGAAGTCGTGCCGCCGGCCATCGGCTTCGAGGTCACCGGCATCCGTCTGGTTGCGGCCGGTCGCCCGAGGCGGGCATCGACGATTGAGGACGATGCGATCGAGCGGCGTGTCTGGGCGTCGTGGCGCAGCCGTCGCACCCGTCCGCCGTTGCACGACGAGGAAGGCACCATCTACGCACCCATCTGGGCCGACGGCCGTTCGATCGGCCTGCTGCGGGTGCGGGCGGTACGCCCACCGTTGGCTCCTCACGAGCGCGATCTCGTCGAGGCGCTGGCCACCGCCATTGCCGAGCGGCTGTCGGTGCATGAGCTGCGGGACAACGCCGACCGCCAAGCCCGTGAGCTGGCACTGGTCGAGGAGAGGTCGAGGGTGGCGACGGATCTGCACGCCACCGTCGGGCGCCTGCTGGCCACGATCGCCCGCTCGGCCGAATCGGTGCGCGAACGACTGGGTCCGGTCGCCAATGCCGAAGTTGCCCGCGACGTCGAAGTGTTGAGCCACTTGGCCTGGGCCGGTCGCGTCGGGTTACAGGAGACGGCGGCATCGCTCGAGGCCTTCACCTACCACCCGGGCGGCCTGCCGGCGACGCTCGACCACATCATCGACCGGCTGGCCGTCATCCTCGACGTCGCCGCCGACCTCGACGTGCGGGGCGAGGTGCGTCCGCTTCCCCTCGAGGTGGAGGGCGCGCTGGTGCGGACGATGCACGAGGCGCTGGCTCGCGTCGAGTCCCGTGGCCGGGCCACCGCGGTCGCGGTGCGCTTGGAGTATCGGGCTGACGAGGTGTGCCTCGAAGTCAGGGACGACGGTCTCGGCCTCGGTGCCCGAGAGGATGGAGGCTTCATGCCAGGTGCGCACGCCGGCTTGCGGGTCATCCAACAGCGGCTCGCCGAACTCGGTGGCAGCTTGCTCATCGAGCGCCCGCCGCCGCGCGGTCTGCTGTTGCGAGCGACGGTGCCGGCATGACCCGCCACGGTCAGGCCAGCGACGACGCCGTCCAGTTCGTCATTGACGACGAGACGATGGAACGGTTGCGGTTTGAGGCCGAGTCCCGACAGATGGAGGTAGAGCTGCTCATGGTCCGCCTGTTGGCGGCTGCCAGCGCGCGGGTCTCGGAGTTGCTCGATGAGGACGGCGGCGTAGCGACCTTCGAACGCAGCCGAAAATCTCCCAGGAAGACCTGACGACGTCCAGGGTCGACTGCGGTAATGGCGGCTCGGAGCGGGTGTGTCAGGTTCGAACTAGAAGGACCGGTGTTGCCGCTCACCCCCTGGCTGCCGCCGGTTCCGTGAAGGCGTCGTCAGCAGGACTTCCCGAGGCCCACCAATCTGAAGTCGAACCGCCTATGGCCGCTTTGGCCCTCGGGCGTCATAACGACGGCCCGCACCGTGACGATCCCTGGCGGCGCATTGGGCGCGATGGTCCAGGTCGCGCGGTACACACCGGACTTGTCGACGTTCGCCCCGGAGTTCCCGCCGTAGAAATCGGGGTGGGCGCCGGACTTGCCGTCGGCGTAATACGAGTCGAAGCCCGCCGCGCTGCGCTCGGGTGCCTTGATCTCGATCGACTGCGTGCCGCCCACCGCCACGCACTGCTTCCCGATCGACGCCTCGAACTGGTAGTCGCCGTAGGTCTCCTCGAACTTCTGGTCGAGGCCCTCCTGCGTCTTGAGGAACTCGGCCTCGGTCGCCGCTGGCGCTGCGGCAGTCCCCTCGGCCGGCTTGGCTGTCGTCGTCGTCGCCAACGACTTCTTCTTCGACCCAGAGCTCTTGCCGGACGCCGTCGTCGTCGTCGTCTCGTTGGCGGCGTCGACCGCTGGCGTGTCGCCGGACGCTCGTTCTTTGGGCTTGTCGTTGCCGCCGCACGCACCGCTCCACGCGGCTGCCAGGACGGCGACGACGGCTAGAGAATGACGAAGAGTTCGACGATGCACGCTTTCCCCCAAGCAAGACGGCAACGGTGCACGTGTGAATACGAAGAGCGAGCGCAGTCGTGTCACAGGTTCCGTCGCGGGAATTGGGTCAGTCCTCCGGTGTTTCGCCGCGAACGCCGGTCGCTCCTCC
>JAXDPV010000079.1:0-23359 GCA_034668185.1 Actinomycetota bacterium | reverse complement strand
CCCGCCGGCCTTCGACGTCGAGCGTCTCCCCCACCAACCGCCCCGGCAACCGGCGCACGTGCGACGCCTTGCAGGCGAACAGCCCGAGGTACGGGCCGCCGAAGGAAACCGGGGTGCCGAAGGGCTGCCCCTCCCCCACCACCACGTCGGCGCCGTAGGACCCGGGGGTGCGCAACACCCCGGCGGCCACGGGGTCGAAGGCCACCAGCAGCAGGGCCCCGGTCCGCTGGCACACCGCAGCCGCCGCGGCCACGTCTTCGAGGCAGCCGAGGTAGTTCGGGTACTGCAACAGCACCGCGCCCGGCTCACCTGACGAAGGCCACTGAGTCACGCCGTCGGTCAAGGGCACGTCGACCAACTCGTGGCCCGTCCCCCGAGCGAACGTGCGCAACGTCTCGCGCCAGTTGGGGTGGACGCCGCCGCTCACCCACACCGTCGATCGACCCGTCGCGGCCACCGCCAGGTTCACCGCTTCCACCGCGGCCGTAGCCCCGTCGTACAGCGAAGCGTTGGCGATCTCCACGCCCGACAGGCGGGACAGCAACGTCTGGTACTCGAACAACGCCTGCAACACGCCCTGGCTGACCTCGGGCTGGTAGGGCGTGTAGGCCGTGACGAACTCCGAGCGGAAGGCGAGCCGCTTGGTGGCCGATGCGATGTCGTGGTCGTAGGCCCCGGCGCCGGCGAAGCACACCAGCGGCTTGTTCCGGTCGGCCAGGCGCTCCATCTCGGCCAGGGTGTCGAACTCGCTCAGCCCGTCGGGCAGGTCGAGTCCGGTCGCCAGCCGCAGCGCCTCGGGGATGGTGACGAACAGGTCGTCCAACGACGACAGCCCGAGGAAGCCCAGCATCGACTCGATCTCGTCGTCGGTGTGGGGGACGTAGTGACCCAACGGTCAGCCCTTCTGCTTGGACACGAACGGGAGCTTCACGACCTCGCCGGCGATGGCACGGTCACGGCTGTCGATGATCGAGACCGCCGCGCCCGGCTCGACGTCGGGCCGCAGGAACGCCATGGCGATGCCGCGCTCCAACATCGGCGAGAAGTTGCCCGAGGTCACGGCGCCGACCGTCGAGCCGTCGGCCACGACCGCATACCCCTCACGGGGCGGCTGGCGGCCCTCGACCACGATCCCTCGCAGGCGGCGGGTGACGCCGGCGTCGCGCTCGGCCTCCAACGCCTTGCGGCCACGGAAGTCGCCCTTGTCCCAACCGACGACCCAACCGAGCCCGGCCTGCAGCGGCGTGATGCCGGGCCCGAGCTCGTGGCCGTGCAACGGCAGCCCGGCCTCCAACCGCAAGGTGTCGCGTGCACCCAGGCCCGCGGGCACCACCCCGGCATCCAAGACCGCCGACCAGAAGTCGAGCGCGACCGGCACCGGCACGCTGCACTCCACGCCGTCCTCGCCGGTGTACCCGGTGCCGGCGGCCACGACCTCGGCCCCGCCCCACGAGAACGTCGTCACCCCGAAGCGGGGCACGGCCGCGGCCTCGGGGCTCACACCCGACAGGAGCGCCCTGGCCGAAGGACCCTGGACCGCGATCACGGCCCGACCCGATGTCACGTCGACCCCACCGATGGCCTCGACGACGCGGGAGGTGTTGGACGCGTTGGGCATCACGTCGAAGCGGTCGTCGCCCACCCACCACACGATGATGTCGTCGAGCACCGAGGCGTCGGCCTCGTCGAGCAGGTGGGTGTACTGGGCCCGCCCGGGCGCCACCTTGCGCAGGTCGTTGGTGAGGGCAACCTGGAGGGCGTCGAAGGCCCCGGGGCCGACCACCGACACCGTGCCCAGGTGGCTCACGTCGAAGGCCACCGCCGAGGCCCGGCAGGCCCGGTGCTCGGCCAGCGTCCCGTCGCCGTAGGCCAGGGGCATGTCCCACCCGCCGAAGGGCACCAGCTTGGCCCCGAGGGCCCGGTGGGCGGCGTCGAGCGGCGAGCGCTTCAGTTGGGAATCGGCCTCGGCCACGCCCGCAGCCTACGGGACGCTCAGCGCTCCGAAGTGAGCCCGTACTTCACCAGGAGGTTGACGTAGTCGCGCTGGTAGAAGACCTTGACGTCGACCTCGGGGTGGAGCTCCTTCAGCCGGCGAACCTTGCGGTTCTTCTTGGTCACCAGCTTCTGATTCATGGTGGTGATCTCGATGAAGAGGTCGTAGTCGGGCAGGTAGAAGTCGGGGCTGAAGGCCTGCGATGCCCGACCGAGGCGATCCCACTCCAGGGTGAAGGTGCGGGGCTCGTAGTCCCAGCGGATGCCGTAGAAGTCGAGCAGCTTGGCGAACTGGCGCTCGGAGTTGTGGGCGAAGCGCACCCGCTCGTGGGGCAGCGGGGGCGACAGCGGCTCCTCGGCGACCGGCTGGGCGGACAGGGTCAGCCCCCGCTCGCCGCCCGGCGGCCCGAGCCGGCAGCAGAAGAAGCGGCAGCAGCCGCGGCCGCCTTCTCCGCCGCGGCTTTCTCCACCGAGTGGATGGCCGCGGCCAACTCCTCGACCACGCCGGCCAGGGGCACGATGTTCAACACGCCCTGGCCGCCCCGCAGGAGGTCGACGATCTCCTCGCCGGTGCTCAACAGCACCGACTCCATGCCGTGGAGCACGAGGTTGGCCGAGGCCACGTCCTCGCCGAGGTTGTCGCGCAGGTAGGTGATGGCCCGCCGGGCCGACTGCAGCGAGATGCCGGAATCGAGCAGGCGCTTGATGACCTTGAGCTCGAGCAGGTCACGGTAGGAGTAGCGCCGCTGGGTGCCGCTCCCCCGGGCCTCGGAAACCGAGGGGCGCAACAGGTCGGTGCGGGCCCAGTAGTCGAGCTGGCGGTAGGTGATGCCGACGATCGCGCAAACCTGGGGGCCGCGGAAGCCTTCTTCGGACATTGGGGGAAGCTGCCTTTCCGAGAGCAACACACGCGCGTAGTTACGTGCTTGTGAACAACCTTACGTGGTTATCCACAAGGGCGTCAACGACCCTCGGGCCTGGCCCTAGGAGGCGAAGTCCTCCGGCCGGACGTCCTCGATGAAACGCTGGAACTTCTCGATCACCTCCTCCTGCTCCTCGCCCGAGTCCTCGTCGTCCTCCTCGAGGACGTAGGCCTCGGCGTCGAGCAGGGCCTCCTCGGCGTGGATCGGCGTTCCCAACCGGACGGCCAGGGCGATGGCGTCCGACGGCCGGCTCGACACCACGTAAGGGCGGCCGTCGCGGTGCATACGGATCTCGGCGTAGAAGATCTTGCCGACGAGCTCGGTGATCACGATGGCGTCGACCACGACCTCGAGGTTCGTCAGCAGGTCGCGCAGAAGGTCATGGGTGAACGGCCGGGGCGGCTCGATGCCCTGGATGGCCCGGGCGATCGAGGTGGCTTCCTCGTGGCCGATCAGGATCGGCAGCGTCCGCCCGGTGCCGCTTCCCTGCCCGTCGACCTCGCGGAGCAGGACGACCGGCACGTTGTCCGGCATCTGCACCCGGATCGACGCGAGGGTCATCTCGACCATGACCGGCCCAGCCTACCCGCTGTAGAACGCTTCTACGTGGGCATCGGGCGAGACCCGCAGCGCATCGAGATCGCCGGCCACCACGTCGTCGAGGTTGCGGTAACGCTCGGAGAAGTCGAGGCCGTAGCCGAGGACGAACTCGTCGGGAATCTCGAAGCCCACGAAGCGGAGGGGCGCAGGCACGATGCGGCGGGCCCGCTTGTCGAGCAGGGCACACGTCTCCAACGACCGGGGCCGGCGCCGGCCGAGCTCGCCGAGCAGGTAGCTCAGGGTCAGGCCGGTGTCGACGATGTCCTCGACGAGCACGACGTCACGCCCCGACACGTCGGTGTCGAGGTCCTTCACGATCCGCACCCGGCCCGACTCGGGGGCGTACGCGCTGATGGCCAGGAAGTCGACCTCGACGTCCGGGATCGTCAGGGAACGCACCAGGTCGGCGAGGAACATCACAGAACCCTTCAACACGCCGACCAGGAGCACGCCGCCGTCGGGGTAGGCGGCGTCGAGCTCGCCGGCGAGGCGGGCCACCCCGGCCTTGATGTCGGCGCCGGGGATGAGCACCTTCACGGCCCGGTGTGGTCTTTGAGGGCGAGGCGGAGCATGGCCGCCCTCATGCCCTGGCCCAGCTTGCCCAGCTCGACCAGCGTGTCGACCGCTTGGCGGCGGGCCCTGGGGTTGCGCTGCTTGAGCATCGGCATCACGAGCTGCTCGAAGAACCCGGCCTCCCGCTCGGCCGCGGTCTTGTACATGCGCAGGTGGCGGGCTTCGACGCCGAAGCGCATGAACCCGGCGGCCAGGTTGGCCAGGATCAGCGACTCCTCGTCGTAGTACGTCGTGCCGCCGACGGTCCGGCCCGCGAGCAGGCCGTAGCGCTCGAGGCCGCCGAGGTCGTCGAGGGACAGGCCCGAGGCCTTGCCCAGCTCCTCCAACGTCATGCTCACCCCGGTGTGGACGACCTGCAGCGGGTTGACCATGTCGGCCACCGGCGAGGGGAACATCGGCGTCACCACCTCCTCGACGGCGGTGGCCACGGCCACTCCCCCGCCCTCATCCTCTTCCTCGTCGTCCTCGCCCCCGAGCTTGCCTTTGATGACCTTCAGCGGCAGGTACTGCTCGCGCTGCTGGCGCAGGATCCAGCGCAGCCGCTCGATGTCGGGCTCGTAGAACTTGCGGTAGCCCGAGGGCGTGCGCTCGGGGTCGAGCAGGCCCTGGCTCTCGAGGAAGCGGATCTTGGAGATGGTGAGGTCGGTGAACTCCGGCCGCAGCAGCGACAGGACTTCGCCGATCGAGAGGTAGGCGCGCTCTGGCACCGCCGTCAGCCCTCGCCGGTGCCGGCGGCCAGGAAGACGAGCTTGAACTTGCCGATCTGCACCTCGTCGCCGTTGGTGAGCTCGACCTCTTCGATGCGCTCGCGGTTGAGGTAGGTGCCGTTGAGCGACCCGACGTCGCGCACGACGTAGCCGGTGGGCGTGCGGGCGAACTCGGCGTGGCGCCTCGACACCGTGATGTCGTCGAGGAAGATGTCGGAGTCGGGGTGGCGGCCTGCCTTGGTGAGGTCGCGGTCGAGGACGAACTTCGACCCGGCGTTGGGGCCCCGCTTAACCCACATCATCCCGGCGCCGTCGGGGAGGTCGGGCAGGACGACCGACTGGCCCTCGTCGAGGTCGCCGGCGTCGATGGGCGCGAACGTGATCGTCGTCGGGTCCTCGGACCCGTGCTCGAGCACGTGGCCGCACGACGAGCAGAAGTTCGACCCCACCGGGTTCCGGTGCCCGCAGTTGGTACAGAAGACGTCAGCCACACCGAAACGGTAGCCGGAAAAGCCTCAACCTCAACCCTCGACTGAGGGTTGCGTCAGTCGGCGATCAGCTTGGCGTAGCCGGCGGCGTCGAGGAGGGCGTCGACGGTGGCCGGGTCGGCGGGCTCGATCACGCAGATCCAACCCTCGCCGTAGGGATCCTCGTTGAGCCGCTGGGGCGAGTCGGCCAGCTCGCTGTTGACCTCGACGACCGTGCCCGTGACCGGGGCGTAGATGTCGGACACCGACTTGGTCGACTCGACCTCGCTGAACGTGCCCCCGGCCTCGACCTTGGTGCCGGGCTCGGGCAATTGGACGAAGACCACGTCGCCCAGCGCGTCCTGGGCGTAGTCGGTGATGCCGATGCGGATGCGCCCGCCCTCGATGCGGGCCCACTCGTGGTCGGCGGTGTAGCGCAGGTCGTCGGGGACGTTGCTCATATGGCCCGGCAAACTACTTGCCGGTCGTGGGCTTGGCGACCTTGAAGGCGGGGGGCGTGTCGAGGGCGGGCAGCTCGACCTTGGCCTGGCGGGCGACGTCGACCTTGGCCCCCTTGACCGTGGAGAGGGCGTCGATGGCGCCGCCGGGGATCTTGAGGCCGCCCTCCAAGGTGGCCGGCTGGCCGATGGCGGCGATGCGGAACGGCGGGGTCAGGACCTCGCCCCCGAGGGTGATGTGTCCGTCCTTCTCGGCGAAGGCGGTGGCCACACCGACCCTGGTGTTGTTGACGGCCACGGCTTCGGCGCCGGCGTCGCGCAGCTCCTGGACGACGTCGATCATGGTGTCGTAGCGGAGGAGGGCGTTGGGGTCGGTGATCGTGACCACGATGCCGGGCCCCGTGACCGGGACGGTGCCGGCCAGCACCTCGAGGTTGCGGAGCTGGTCGTCGGCCGCCGGGGCCGCGGCCGTCTCGCTGCGGGACGAGGTCCGCAGTTCGTTGAGCTGGACCTTGAGGTCGGCGATCTCGATCTGGAGGGAGTCGGCCTCGGAGTTGAGGTCGGCGAGGATGCGGGCCAGGTCGCCCTCGCTCTCGGCCGACAGCGGGGGCGACGTCCGCCTCGGCCCCTGGAGCTGGCCCACGGCGAGGAAGCCGACAATGGCCGCGGCCACCGCCAGCACCGCCGAACCTTTGACCGCGCCCCGGGCGCGGGCGAACGGGCTCGGGGGCGCGACGAGGGGGGCGGTCATCGGCTCAGCCCCCGAACATGCGCCGGCGCAGGGCGGCGAGGTTCTGGAAGATGCGGATGCCGAAGACCACCGCGACCGCGGTGGTGAGGTCGACGGCCAACTGGTCGCCGAGCCACACCAGGCCGGCGGCGGCGGCGGCGTTGGTGACGAAGGCGAGCACGAACACCCGGTCGTTGAAGGTGCGTTCGAGGTAGGAGCGCACGCCGCCGACCGACGCGTCGATGGCCGCCAGCACGCCCATGGCGACGTAGCGGGTGAGCTCGGCGGGCACGGTCGGCTGCAGCAGCAGCGCCACGAGGGCCCCGATCACCAGGCCGAGGAGGGCGAACACCTAGGGCGTCCCGAACCCGGTCGGCGAGGCCGAGGCGATCGCGACCCGGCCGGTGTAGGCCGGCACCTTCACCTGCTTGGCGTCGCGCACCCCGAAGCCGAGACCGAACAGCGACGTCCAACGGCGGAAGCGCTTGGCGATGTCGCTCGACTCGAAGGCCATGCGGTCGGCGCCGATGGCGGTCACGGTGAAGGGCGGGCTCAGGGGCCGGAAGTTGACGACGATGGTGGCGCCCGCCGACCGGATCGGCGTGGTGGCCACCAGCCGGCTGTCGTTGATGGCGACGGCCTCGGCCCCGCTGGCCCACAGCGCGTTGACCACGAGCTGGAGGTCGCTGTCGTGGATTTGGTACGCGCCGGCTTCCTCGGCCGACGGCGGCTGGCGGTCGGAGGGCGCCAGCGTGACCACCACTCCCCTCCCCTGCAGCGCGACCGTCCCGGCCTGGCGGGCCAGGCGGGCGGCGTTGGCCGCGGCTTCGGCGTCGCGACTGTCGGCCCGGCTGGCCCTGGCCTGGGCCTGGTCGACCTCGCGCCGCAGGGCCACCACGGCTTGGTCGAGGTCGTCCACCTGCGAGCGGCGGTCGTCGATGAGGCCGACGAGCTGGGCCTTGCGGGGCGCCTCCTGGCGGCGCTCGGCCCGCCCCGTCACCACCGCGGTGCCGGCCAGGAACCCGAGCACGGCGACGACGCTCGAGAGGGCGAGGACTTGACGATTGGGCACCGCCGCCGATTATGGCGCTAGCGCATCATCTGGCGGATGCGGCGGGCGTACTCCTGGACGAAGCCCTTGGCCTCGCCGGCGCTGTTGCCCTCGGCCCACACGTGGGTGAGGGCTTCGTCGGGGTCGGGCAGCACGAGGATCCAGCCGTCGTCGCGGCAGACCTTGATGCCGTCGACCAGGACGAGCTCCTCGTCGGCCGACGTCTCGACCAGCGTGCGCATCACCAGGCCCTTCTGCTCCCACGGCGTGGGCACGACGTCGTGGGCCACGTGGAAGCGGGGCGCCTGGTCGACGACCTTGGCCAGCCGCAGCCCGCCGGTGGCGAGCAGCGAGAGCAGGTGGACCAGGGTCGAGGTGGCGTCGTAGGCCGGGAGGAACGAAGGGAAGATGTACCCGCCCTCCTGGGAAGCGGCGAAGGCGATGTCGCCGCCGGCGGCCACCTCCATCAGGTGCGGGGTCGAGAGCTTGGTCCAGACGATCTCCGCGCCCTGGTCCTGCACGAAACGCTCGATCTCCCGGCTGACCGAGACCGGCACCGCTATCCGCACGGGCCGGTCGTCGCTGGTGGCGCAGACCAGGCTGACGAGGGCGAACAGCGCTTCGTCGTCGGAGAGGACGTGGCCGCTGTCGTCGATGAGGGTGAGGTGCTCGCCGTCGGGGTCGATGACCGCGCCGAGGTGGGCGCCCGACGACCGCACGATGCTGGCCACGTTCTTGGCCGCGGCCGCCTTGTCGAAGGCCGCGGCCTGGGCGGTGGCGGCGTAGGGGTTGACGGCCAGCACGTCGGCGCCGAGCTTGGCCAGCACGCTGGGCATGACGAAGCTGGTGGAGCCGTAGGCGTAGTCGAGCACGACCTTGAAGCCGGCCGAGCGGATGCGTTCGGTGTCGACCGCGGCCATGAGCGCGGCGGTATAGAACTCGAGGGCGCGGGGCGGGAAGCCGATGTCGCCGATGTCGGCGGCGAAGGCCCGGCGGAAGTCCTCCCGGTAGAAGAGGCGCTCGATCTTGCGCTGCGTGCCCTCGTCGATGTCGATGCCCTGGGCGTCGAAGAAGCGGATGAGCACGGCCTCCGGGTCGTCGGGGTCGAGGCGCACGGTGATGCCGCCCCGGCTGCGCTGCGACCTGACTTGGAAGCGGGTGACGGGCACGGGCGCGACCTCGAGGTCGTCGACGTGGACGCCGGCGGCGTTGAGGCCGACCATCACCGCCCGCTTGAGCACCCGGGCGGCCCGGCTCGAGTCGCGGGAGATCGTGACCGTCGAGCCCTTCTTCAGGGTGGTGGCGTAGGCCATGGCCACCCGCAGGGCCAGCTCGGGGCTGATGTCGACGTTGGCCAGGCCGGTGATGCCGAGGCGGCCGAAGAGGTGCCTCGCTCCCCGCGACTCCCACACGATCGAGGAGTTGATGACGGCGTTGGCCTCGACCGTCTTGAACGGGTACACCTTCACGTTCTGGTTGACGACGGCGTGCTCGCCGACGAAGCACTCGTCGCCGAGGACCACGCCCTCCTCCAGGCGGGCGCCCTTGCGCAGGTCGGTGGAGCGGCCGACGACCGCGCCCCGCAGCCGCACGCCGCTGCCGAGGTAGGCGTTGTCGTGGACGATCGATCGTTCGAGGTAGGCGTCCGGGCCGACGAGGACGTTGGACCCGAGCACGGTGTACTCCCGCACGTGGGCCCCGGCCTGCACCCGGCAGTAGTCGCCGATGACGGCCGGCCCCTCGACCTTGGCCGCGGGGTCGACCTCGGCGCCCTCGCCCAGCCACACGCCGTGGCCGAGCTCGAAGCCGTCGAGCTCGACCTCGACCTTGCGGTCGAGCACGTCCTGGTGGGCCTTGACGTAGGCCTCGAGGGTGCCGACGTCTTCCCAATAGCCGTCGGCCACGTAGCCGAAGAGCGGCTTTTCGTCGTCGAGCAACTGGGGGAAGACCTCGCTCGAGAAGTCGACGGGCTGGCCCTCGGGGATGTAGTCGAAGATGGCGGGCTCGAGCACGTAGATGCCGGTGTTGATGGTGTCGCTGAACACCTGGCCCCACGTCGGCTTCTCGAGGAAGCGCTCGATCGAGCCGTCCTCCCTCGTGATGACGATGCCGAACTCGAGGGGGTTCTCCATCGCCTTGAGGCCGATGGTGGCCATCGCCCCCTTCTCCTCGTGGAACTTGACGATGGCGCTGAGGTCGATGTCGGTGAGGACGTCGCCCGAGATCACGAGGAAGCGCTCGTCCTTGAGCTCCTCCATGGCGTTGCGGACCGAGCCCGCGGTGCCGAGCGGGGTTTCCTCGGTGGCGTAGACCATGCGCACGCCGAACTCGGAGCCGTCGCCGAAGTAGTTGCGGATGGTGTTGGCCAGGAAGGCGACGGTGACGACGATGTCCTCGAAGCCGTGCTCCTTGAGCAACCCGATGATGTGCTCCATCATCGGCCGGTTGGCGAGCGGCATCATCGGTTTGGGTTGGTTGGAGGTGAGGGGCCGGAGTCGGGTGCCTTCGCCGCCGGCCATGATCACGGCCTTCACGGCTTCGGCCCTACCCGCGGGCGCCTTCCCTCACGCAGCGCCCGGCGGGCGATGGGCACGTAGGTGGCGGCGGCGTACCAGCTCAGGACCAGGCCGGGGACGACCGCGACCCACGCCAGGGTCTTGGCCGTGGTGCGCCACGTGAGGGTCGGGTCGGCGCTGGCGAGGAAGAGGGGGAAGGCCACCAGGTTGCCGAACGTGCCCGCCTTGCCGACCCACGTGACGTCGATGCGGGCCGCGCCCATGGCGGCCAGGCCGAGGACGGCGATCGAGACGAGGACTTCCCTGGTGATCACGGCGATGCCGACGGCGGGCGGGACGGCGCCGTCGATGAGGATGCTGACGACGCCGACGCCGAGCAGCAGCCGGTCGGCCGTCGGGTCGAGGACCTTGCCGAGGGTGGAGACCTGATGGAAGTGGCGGGCGACGTAGCCGTCGACCCAGTCGGTGGCGCCGAGGCCGGCGAGCAGGAGGGCGGCGTGGTAGCGCTGGTGGCGGCCGAACAGGAGGTAGACGAACAGGGGGATGCACGCCAGGCGGACGAGGCTGAGTGCGTTCGGGACCGTGAGGATGCGGTCTTCGCCCGGCTTGGGCTGCGCTTGGACGGCCACTGGCGGCAACTCTACGACCATCCCCCTTTGGCCGATGGTGCTTTGCCAGACTTTCGTCCGTGGACTTGCGGGCCCGGCTCGACGGGTACGAGGTGACGTCGGTGCCTCTTCGCCGGCCGCGGTTGCGGTTGGTGTGGTCGGCGGTGCCCGACGACGAGGCCGTGGTCGACGACCCGTTTTCCTCTTCGCCGTTGTCGCTGGCGATCCTCGACGACTACCGCATCACCCGGGTGCCCGTCGCCAGTTGATGCGGGTGCGGGTACCGGCGGTCGAGCCGGTATTGCTGCGTTCGTAGGCCGGCCTGCTCCATCCAGCGTTCGATGTCGGCGGGCTTCGGGAAGGCCAGCTCGTCGCCTTCGGTGATGCCGAGGACCTTGACCGAGATCCGCTCCTGGAGCTTCATCCACTCGAACTTCCATTTGGGTTCGTGCGCCATCTCCTTGACGAGGAGGATGCCATTCGGGGCCAGTTGCCCGGCCGCTCGCTCGACCAGGTCGCGCTGGTTGGCCTCGTCGATGAGGTAGAGGACGTCGACGATGGCGATGGCGTCCCACGGTCCTTCTGGTATCTCGCCTGGTTGGCTCGGTGCGAAGGTCAGGTTGCCGGTGTGGCGCGCCGCCGCCCGTTGCGCGGCCTCGATCTTGTCGCCGTCGACGTCGGTTCCGTGGACGGTTGCGTGCGGTCGGGTGAGGGCGAGGTGGGCGGCGAACAGGCCGTGGCCGCAGCCGAGTTCGAGGATGTCGCGTGCCGTGGCCGGGACGTGCTCGGCGATGCGCTCGAACGGGCAGGTGTACCAGCGGATCGCGGTGTGCAGCCGGGTGCGGGCCGGCTCGTCCTTATAGAGGTCGAGGGCTGCGGGCAAGGTCGGCGTAGGTGGCGAGGACGAAGCCGTGGCGCTCGACGTGGTGCTTGGTCGCGGGCGCGGTGAGGGCGGCCAGCTCCTCGCCCCACGAGTAGCCCCATTCGTACCTGGCCCGGTCGGGGTCGTCGTGTTCGCCGGGGTGGCAGCTCAGCTCGACGGCCTTGGCGTTGGTGGCGGCCAGCCGGGCCAGGGCCCGGGCGATGCGGGTGGCATCCATGGCGCCGGCTTCGTCGACGCCGGCGGCGTCCCCGGGGTGGGCGATGTTCCTGGCGTCGGCGGCCTTGGCCAGTTGGTCGGCGAGCCGGTTCACGCCCTTGCCAGGGAAGGTGGTGGTGGCCCTCGGGACCCGGACCGCCTTGATGCCCTTGTCCTCGGCCAAGTCGAGGACGACCTGCCTGACGAGTGGCCACAGGTGGAGGTGTTGGTGGGTGTCGAGGTGGTCGGGCGTGATGCCGAGTTGCTCGACGGCCTCGATCTGGGCTTTGAATTCCTTGCGTAGGTCGTCGGGGTCGATGCGTCCGGTCACCGCCTTGGCGATGAACGCCCGCCAGTTGCGGGGCAGGCGGCCCTTGGCGTCGACGAGGGACGGGATCTCCTTGGCTTGGAGGAGCGGCCCGTCTTCGCCCACGGCCGCCAGGTGGACGCCGACGCCGAGGCTGTCTTCGCCGACGAGCCACTTGGCGCTGGTGTTGAAGCCGGGGGCGAGGGTGAGGATCGACGTGCTGGTGACGATGCCGTCGGCGTGGGCCTTGAGGATGCCCCTCGACACCGCTTCGGTGAGTCCGTAGTCGTCGGCGTTGACGATGAGCAGCTTGGGCTCGTCGTTGGTGGCCGCCGTCGTCGGGCGCCTTCGATGCCTTCGCGGCGCGGGGTCGCCCGGCGTGATGGCGTTGAGGGTTGGCCTGAGCGCGGCCATCTCCTTGACGATGGTGGCGATGGTGCTGCCCGACGACAGGGTCGACACTCCCCTGGTTCGGGGGAAGTAGTCGACGCCGAACTGGATCACGTGGAAGCCGAGGCGGTGGGCCCGGATCAGCAACTCGGCGTCGATGAAGCTGCCCTCGCTCTCGAGGTTGGGCCCGACGGCGTCGAGGGTTCTCCTGCGCACGAGCTTGAAGGCGAAGTTGACGTCCCTGACCCGGAGGCCGAAGCCGAAGCGGATCATCGAGTTGTAGACCAGGGAGTAGACGGCTCGTCTCGGTCCTTCGGCGGTGCGGTCGTGGCGGTAGGCGCTGACGATGTCGGCGTCGTAGATGCGGGCCAGTCGCACGGCCTTCTGCAGGCTGTCCATGAGGTCGCACGGGAGGTCGGCGTCGGTGTAGAGCACGAGGTCGCCGGTGGCGTGGGCCAGTCCGGTTTTCACCGATCCGCCGAGGCCCTTGTTCTGCTCGTGGTGGACGACGTGGATGCGCCCGGGCTCCTGCTCGTGCAGCTCGTCGGCCATTCGTCCCGTGGCGTCGGTCGAGGCGTCGTCGACGATCACGATGTCGTAGGCGTCGATATCGTCGTTCTCGACGAGGTGCTCCCCCGCTTCCCTGGCGGCATCGACGGCGAGCAGGATCGACTGCTCCTCGTTCCACATCGGGAACACCATCGTCAGCGTCTCGGCGGCCCGGCCCATCTCAAGGCCTATCCTCTCGCATGTTCACGGCCCCTGGCCGCATCGGCGGGTGGCAGGCTCCCCAGCGCCTGCCAACAATTACATGGATCGTGTGTGGATTGATCGAGTGCAGTGGGCGACGCTTCGAACGTGCCATCTCTGCCGCGTTACCCGGAGCTCGAGCCTTTCGGTGACGCCGTCCGAACCCGCCGCCTGGAGCTGAAGCTGTCCCAGGAGCGGCTGGCGTTCCAGGTCGGTGTCAGCTCCAATTACGTCAGCACCATCGAGCGGGGCCGGTGCAATCCCGGGCTGCTCCGCCTGGTCAAGTTGGCCGCCGCCCTCGGAGCGACGCTGGACGACCTCGTGCCGGCGTCCATGCTGTCCGATCCTCGAATCCTTGGCCAACCCGGGTGATGTCGGGTCCGCGCCCGCCACCGTGGCTCCCTCCCGACGCAGGCCAGCGGCGGGCACGAGCAACCCCTGATGGGCCAAACTCCCAGTCATGCAGGTTGGCCGACCCGGTGCGATCTGGGCGTGGCGGGCCATTGGGCTGAGCGTCGCGTCGGTGATCGCCCTGCTGGGCACGTGGCTGCTCCTACGCCACCGCCAGGGTTGGACCGCTGCTGGCATCGCCGCAGCCCTCCTCTTGGTGGCGGGTATCGGTCAGGCGGTCGCCAGTCAGTTCGGTCAACCCTTCGTCATCGAATGGCTCGCCGAGCGACGGGGCGATCCCGCAAACGCCCGGGCCATCGACATCGAGCCGTGGAAGGCAAAGGTGTGGCAGGCCGTCACGGAGCTGCGCGTCGGATGGGACGGGTCGCAGCTCGTATCCATGACTCGCGGCCAACCCATCCTCGACCTTCGCGTCAACACCCGTGTGGATGTCGTCGCCTCCGAAGCCGGTAGACCGCGCGTCCGTATCCGCGGGCGGGTGATGCCGCTCGAGGAGCTCACCGCCGAGTGGGATCGGAGCGGGGGGCGCGTCGTGATCCTCGGCGAAGGCGGATACGGCAAGACGCTCGCCCTGCTGGTGCTGCTGCGGCATCTCAACGGCACGCGCGACACGGCCCGTCGGCCGGTGGCCGAGCTGTTCCGCCTCAGCGACTGGGAGTCCTGGGACGCCGCGAACCACGGGCGACCGCTGTCCGAGTGGCTCGTCCATTCGCTGGTGACCACGTACCGGGAACTGCCGACCGAGGTCGCCCGGGCATTGGTGGGGCGAGGCCTCGTCGTGCCGCTCTTCGACGGCTTGGACGAGGTGTCGGACGAACGGCGTCGTGCGTGCGTGCAGGCGGTCGGTGCCTACGCCGGCAACGCGCACCCGAAGATGCCGTTCGCCCTGACGTCACGGGTCAAGGAGTTCACCGACTTGGGCCCCGGCGCCATCGATGCCGATCACCACGTCGGCTTGGTCGGATTGGAACCTGACCAGATCGTCGCCGTCGTGCAAGAGCGGACAGCCGATCTCCCCCAATGGGAGGCCCTCCGCAGACGGCTCGAGGATGGCGACCCGGCCCTGCTCCGCCTCTTCCGCAGCCCCCTGCGTCTCTCGACCGCGCTCCAAGGCTACGACCACGCCTCCCCCGACGAGCTCGTCGACCTGGAGCCGGAGGCCGCCCGTGGCCTCCTCTGGGACATGTTTCTTCGCTCCGATGAATCGTTCGAAGGAGCGAGCCGCGACCAGATGTGTGGTTGGTTGACCTTCGTCGTCCGCGGTATGGACTCGAGAGGGACCCAGGAGTTTGCCCTCTCCGACCTGGCGCACTACGCACCGGGTGGAGAGCGCGACTTCTCATCATTTCGCCGACAGTTCGCGCTGGTCGGCTTCCTGGTCGTCGGAGGCCTGACCGGAGCGCTCAGTGCCGTGCCGCTACTCATAGCTGCCCACATGATTCGGTCATCCCTGAGCGCCTGGGTCGAGGTCGGCGTCGGCATCGTTGTCGGCTTGCTATTTGCCAGCGCCGTCCGCTTCCACACAACCGTCGCCCCCTGGGTTGCGTCCGGCGTGCCTTGGAAGTCCCGGTGGAAGACCGTGCGCCGAAGGGCCATTCACTCCATCGTCGTCGGAACGCTTTGGGTCGGGGCCTTTACCGGCCTCCTGATGCTTGGGGGCAGTGATCTCGTCGCGACAACCGCCGTTCCGTTCCTCTGGCTCGTGATCTGTGCGGCTGCCGTTCTCGACGATGTCGTAAAGGCAGGGAGGCTGGACGCATTTGGGCGGCCACCCGATTGCTTGCGGCACCAAGGCCCGGCGGCATTGCTCGACGCGAGCCGACGCGTCGGTTCTCGGGCGGGAGTCATCGCCGGCGTCGTGACACTCGCTCTGCCCACGATTGCCACGCTCCCTGTTCTTCTGATCTACGTCCGTGGGTTGCCGGCGGACTTTTGGTTCGAGGATGTCGGGCTCAATCTGGCCGCGGGTGCCGCATTCGCGCCCTTCGTCGCCCTGCGCACGGCGGTCGTCTCCGGTCTTGACGCCTGGCTCTACTTCCATTGGCTCAACCGACGCCTCGCTCGCCGTGGGCTCCTCCCGAGGAACCTGCCCGGTTTTCTCGAGTGGTGCGCACACCCGTCCCGGCAGTGGCTCCGTGCAACCCACGTCTACGAGTTCCGCCATCGCGAGCTGCGGGAGCATCTCCTCGACCGAGACACCCACGTCGCCGGCCTCGCTGGTCGGGCTGAGAGGATTTGAACCTCCGACCTCTTGACCCCCAGTCAAGCGCGCTAACCAAACTGCGCCACAGCCCGGTGTTGCAGAGAGGGCATGGTAGCCGGTGGCGGCCGGCGGTCGGGGTGGGGCGGTCGGTTGTGGCGGCCAAAGGCGCCCGATCGGGCGGGAATGGCGGCCAAAGGCGACCGATCGGGGCGGGCTCAGGGCGGGGCTGGGCTGGCCATGGGAATATGTGCCTCGGTCCTCGAAAGGTGCGGGCATGGCGAAGGCCCCGGGAGTGGCGGCACGGGAGCTGGGCGAGGTGGGGCCCACGCGGTGCTCGATCGTCGTGACCGACGAGCCGTGGGCGATCGGGATCGACGCCATCGTGCTGTCGGTCGGGCGAGGCGGGTTCGGGGAGCTGGGGGAAGCGGTGCGCCGGGCCACCGGCTTCGAGGCCGACCCGGAGGAGATGCGGGAGCTGACGGCCGACAAGCCCGTGATCGTGCGGCTGCCCGAGAGCAGCGCCTCGTCGGGCACGAGCCTCCAGCACCTCATCCTGGTCACGGCGAGGGACGGCGAGTACGAGGACGACCGCCCGGGGTCGGTGGACGCCGCGGCCACAGCCGCGGGCGCGGCGGTGCGGTTGGCGAAGGACAACGGCGTGCGCCAGTTGGGAATGCCGCTCATCGGCACCGGGGTGCTGCGGATGGGGGTGGCCGACGTCGCGATGGCCATCGTGCCGGCGGTGCGGGCGGCGTTGGCGGCGGCGACCAAAACCGAAAACACCCTCACCGACGTGGTCTTCATCGCCAAGGAGGAGGCCACCGCCAAAGCCATCGAAGCCGCGTGGACCGAACCCGACACCGGCGTCCAGGTCCGCATGTTGGCCGACGCACCCATCGACGACGAGCGCTTCGACCTCCTCGGCCACCGCGACTACGCCGCCGCATTGGCCTTCGTCATCGACCACCCGGAGACGGGCACGCCCCTGACCATCGCCATCAACGCACCGTGGGGCGCGGGCAAGACCTCGATCGCCAAGCTCACCGAGCAACGCCTCGACAAGAACCTGGTCAGGTCGGCCAAGCCACCGATCGTCTGCTGGTTCAACGCGTGGCACCACGACGACGCCCCCAACATCGCCACCGCCCTCGCCGCCGCCGTCGCCAGGGCGGCCGCCCGCGAACGGTCGATCTGGCGAAGGGTCACCGACCCACTGCCGTCCGCCCTCCTCACGCCCCACGGCCGCCGCCGCCGCTACCTCATCACCAGCGTCCTCGGCGCCGCCCTGGGCCTGGCCGCCTACGTGCAATCCGGCGCCTTCAGCAAGCTCACCGGCAACCGGGTCTCGTGGTCGGTGGCCGCCGCCCTCCTCCCCTTCGTCCTACGAACTACGGCCGCGGTCAGGGGAACGGCCGCCGACGTCGGCAGCCTGCTCCGAACGCCCACCGCCGCCTTCGCCTCCGGGTCGATCGACGAGGTCAGGTCGGACCTGGGCCGGCTCATCCACCAAGCCACCCAACGGGGGCAGTATCACCGGCCACCCCACGAGCACCGCCGCCTCGTCGTCTTCATCGACGACCTCGAACGCTGCCAGCCGAGCCGCTCGATCGAGGTGTGCGAAACCGTGAGCCACCTCCTGTCCCACGAGGACGTCGTCGTCGTCCTCATCGGCGACATGCAGACGCTCGCCACCGCGGCCGAGACCAAGTACAAGGACCTGGCCCCGCGATACCGGACCGGCCTCCTCCCGGCGACGGCCGACGCCCTCGCGGGCTCGTTCGGCGAGATGTACCTCGAGAAGATCATCCAGTTCCGCTTCGACGTGCCCGCCGATCCCGCCGGCGGGTTCGTGAAACTTGTGGCCCAGCTCGTCGGCCACACGGTCGAGAAGGGCGCGCCCCCCACCGGCGGCGTGATCACCTGGCTGTGGTCACCGCTGCAGGCGCGGTGGCGGCAACGGAAACGAGACCACATGGCCACCAGGGTCAGGCGCTCGCTCTCCAAGACGACCGCCGCCCCGCCGGCCGACACCGGAACCGACACCCAAGCCGGCGAGTACACCGAGGACGGTATCCGCCAAGACCTGCTCGCCACCCAGCGCCTGTTGCGCCAGATCGAAGGGCCGTACCTCGACCGGAGCTACGCGGCCATCGCCGCCCACGTCCGCCCGTTGCCCCGCGACGTCAAACGCATCCTCAACCGCATCAGGTTCACCCTCTACCTCGGCATGAGGCGGGAGCTGCTGGCGCCGGCCGGGCCGATCTCGGCGGCGGGCATCGGCAAGTGGTCGCTCCTGGCCGAACGCTGGCCCGACCTGGCGGTGGCCGTGTCCAACGACCCCAAGCTGCTCGCACAGGTCGAGGACGACGCCACCAGCGAAGAACGGTTCGTGAAGGGCATGGCCGGCGTCGTCCCGGGTTACGCCAACCGCGCCGAGCTCATGCGATTGCTCAACGCCACCCCCAGCCTGGCCCCGAACGCCGTCGTGCTGGCCCGGTTCGCCAAGGAGACCACGTCAGACGTGGGCGAGCACCCACTCGACGCCTTGATAGGCGCGGAAGCCGAGGTAGCCGACGAGGGCAGCGAGTAGCAGCTTGAAGTGCCACGGCGTGCGGGCCGGAGCGGCGATGACACGGCCGCACGTGGGGCAGGCGCCGTCGGCCGTCATCGAAGTCGGGTTCCAGAACCTGCTGCAGTCGTCGCACCAGGGCATGGGTTCAGACCGACAAGCGAGAACGCGGGCCCGCCAGCAGCACCGGGCTGGGCACCGGCCGCCCGACCAGCGACTCGACCAGCCTGGCCGACGAGAGCAACGCCTCGAGCCGCACGCCGGTGGACACGCCCTCGTCGTCGAGCAGGTGGACCAACGACTCGGTGGCCAGGTTGCCCCCGGCGCCGGCGGCGAAGGGCGAGCCGCCGAGGCCGCCGACCGACGTGTCGAAGTCGGCCACACCCAACTCCAAGGCGGCGTAGGCGTTGACCAACGCCGTCCCCCTGGTCTCGTGGAAGTGGAGGCGCACGTTCGTGCCGACCAAGGCCAACAGGTCCCGCACCCGGCGGGGCGTGGCCATACCGGTGGTGTCGGCGAACGTCAGCGACGTCGCACCCGCCTCCATGGCCGAGCGGCCGACGGCGGCGACTTCGGCGGGCGCAATGTCGCCTTCGTAGGGCGAGCCGAAGGCGCACGAGATGGTGACGTCGACCCACAACCCGCCGGCCAGGGCGCAGATCGCGTGGACGCCTTCGATCGACTGCTCGATCGATTGGTGGACGTTCTTCTCGTTGTACGCCGGCGACGCCGACACGGTGACGTTGAGGCCGTCCACGCCGGAGGCCAACGCCAGCTCGGCGCCCCGCAGGTTCGGCACCAGGGCGACGTAGGACACCGCCTCAGAACGCGGAACCGCGGCCATCACCTCGGCCGCCCCCGCCATCGCCGGCACCGCCGTCGGCGACACGAACGACACCGCCTCGATCTCCCGCAGCCCGGCGGCCACCAACGACTCGATCAACCGCACCCGGTCGGACACCGCCAGCGGGGCCTCGCCCTGCAGGCCGTCCCGGGGTCCCACCTCGCGGATGCGCACCTCGGTCATACGGGAGCGACGCCGTGCCGGCGGTCGGAGAACGAACGCGACTTGCCCTGGCCCGCCGACAGCCGGGCCACGATCTCGCCCCGCAACGCCGACGGCTCGACCACCGCATCCACGACCAGCTCCGAGGCCAACCGCAGCAGGTCGACATCGGCCTCGTACTCGTCGCGCTTCTCGGCCACGAACGCCGAACGTTCGGCGTCAGACGACAGAGCCGCGATCTTGTTGGCGTACACCGCGTTGACCGCGGCCTCGGGCCCCATCACCGCGATCTTGGCCGAGGGCAGGGCGAGGCAGGCCTCGGGCTCGAAGGCAGGACCGGCCATGGCATACAACCCCGCGCCGTACGCCTTGCGCACGATCACCGACACCTTGGGCACGGTCGCCTCCGACACCGCGGTCACCATCTTGGCGCCATGGCGGATGATGCCCTGCTTCTCCACCGCCGAGCCGACCATGAACCCGGGCACGTCGGCCAGGAAGATCAGCGGGATGTTGAAGGCGTCGCAACAGTTGATGAACCGGGTCGCCTTGTCGGCCGAGTCGACGAACAGCACGCCGCCCTTCACCATCGGGTTGTTGGCGATCACGCCGACGGGCGCGCCCTCCAGCCGGCCCAGGCCGACGATGATCTCGGGTGCGAACAACGGCTTGACCTCGAACCACGAGTCGGCGTCGATCAACCCGTCGATCACCCGGTGCATGTCGTAGCCCTCGGCCTCCTTGGAAGGAACCACCGAGCCGTCCAACGCAGACGACGGCGCCGACGCCGACCACAACGGTGGGTCCTCCCGCCAGGACGAGGGCATGTAGGAGAAGTACGAACGGGCCATGTCCAACGCCTCGGCGTCGTCGTTGGCCAGGTTGTCGCCGCAGCCCGAGATGGTGGCGTGCATCCGGGCCCCGCCCATCTCCTCCAACGTGGTGATCTCGCCGATCACCATCTCGGCCATGCGGGGCGAGCCGAGGTACATCGAGGCGTTGCCCTCGACCATGATCACGATGTCGCAGAACGACGGGATGTACGCACCGCCCGCCGCCGAAGGCCCGAACAGGCAACAGATCTGGGGCACCTTCCCCGACAACCGCACCTGGTTGTAGAAGATGCGGCCCGCACCCCGGCGGCCGGGGAAGAGCTCGACCTGGTCGGTGATGCGGGCGCCGGCGGAGTCCACCAGCCAGAACACCGGCAACTCGGACGACAACGCCCGCTCGGTCAGGCGGATGATCTTCTCGACCGTGCGCGCCCCCCAAGACCCGGCCTTCACCGTGGGGTCGTTGGCCACCACGCACACCGGGCGGCCGTCGACCCGCCCCACACCCGTGACCACGCCGTCGGCGGGCAGGTCGTCGGCCGGCGCCAACGCGTTGGCCAGCAACCCGTCCTCGACGAACGAACCCTCGTCGAGCAACAACGCCAGGCGGTCGCGCACGAACAGCTTGCGCTGGCGGGCCAGCTTGTCGGCCTCCTTGTGGAGGTTGCCCGACAGGGCCCGCTCGGCCGCGGCCCGGGTCGCCTCTTCCGAGGAGGAGGTCACGTCCGCCGGATGGCCAGGATGGCCACGTCGTCACCCAAGGGCGCGGCCGAGAAGTCGCGGGCCGCCTCCCGCAACGTCTTGCACAGCACCGAGGCCTGCTGCCCGGGGTCGCGCCGCAGGATCTGGGCGACCCGCTCGTCGCCGAAGAGTTGCTCGCCCGAGCGGGCCTCGATGAGTCCGTCGGTGTACATGAGGATCAGGTCACCGGGACGCATCTCGAGCTCACGGGACGTGTAGGCGCCCTCGGGATCGAGCGTCAGCAACGGGCCCGTCGAGTGCAGCTTGCGGATCTCGCCGTCGTGCCACAGCAGCGCCGGCGGGTGTCCGGCCGAGGCGAAGCGCATCGTCCCCGCGGCGATGTCGAACACCACCGCGCACAACGAGACGAACTCCTCGGCGCCGCCGGATGCCGACATCACCGAGTTGAGCTCCTCCAGCGCCTGCGCCGGATCGCGGTACTGGCGCAGGAAGACACGCAGGAGGTACTTGGTCTGGAAGGCGGTGATCGACGGCTCGATGCCGTGGCCGCTGACGTCGCCGATGACCGCGGCCAGGCGGGTGGGCGACGTCTGGTACACGTCGTAGAAGTCGCCGGCCATGAGGCCGGTGCCGGCCTCGTACACCTGGCCGACCTCGAAGCCCGGGATCGGCGGTAGGTCCTGGGGCGCCAACCGAGCGGCCCACGCCTTGGGCGCGGTGGCCTCCTGCTCGATGACCTCCTCGGCTCGGCGCTCCAGCAACGAACGGGCCTCGACGCCCTCGGCCTGGCGCAGGAAGCGGCGGCCGTAGATCAGCGTGCCCCCGACGGGGATGCCGAGCAGGACCAAGGGCACGTCGAACACCGCGTGCGACGACACCGAGCCGAAGGCCAGCGCCCCCGTGAGGATCAGGTAGAGCAGCCCGGTGTGCAGCTCCTTGCGGAAGGCGAAGTGGGCCAGGTCGGCGGCGTCCTGGCCCCGGCCCGACTCCCCCACCATTCGCAGGATGCGGCGCCAGCTCCGTTCGAGGCGGAAGCTCGACCGCAGCCATACGAACGCCGCCAGTGCGCACGCAACGGCCACGCCGAACAGGACGGGGTTGGAGATCATCATGGGGGTCTTCGACGCTACCCCGAGCGCTGCCTGACCCGGAGCTTCAACGGCGTCGGGCCGAACCCGAAGTGTTCCCGGATGCGCCGCTCCAGGTAGCGGAGGTAAGGCGCCGGCAGGGTGCGATTGGTGAAGAGCGTGAAGGTGGGCGGGTCGGTCGCCCCCTGGGTCGCGTAGAGGATCTTGGCCTGGGGCGCGGGGTGGGCGGCCTGGGCCTCCTGGATCAACTGGTTGAGGGCCCGGGTGGGCACCCGCCGGTGGTAGGCCTCGATGGCCTGGGCGATGGCCGGCATCAGCTTGTGTACGCCGAGCCCGGTCTTGGCCGACAGCTTCAGCACCGGGGCGTAGCCGAGGAAGCCGAGCCGATCGGCCATGTCGACCGACACGACTTCCCGCTCCTCGGCGTCGCCGAGCAGGTCCCATTTGTTGAGCACGAGCACGACGGGCGAGCCGGCGGCGTCGATGCGCTCGGCCAGGCGCTGGTCCTGGTGGGTCACGCCCTCGGTGGCGTCGATGACGAGGAGGGCGGCGTCGGCCCGGTCGATGGCCTGCAGCGCCCGGACGAAGGAGTAGTACTCGGTGCCGTCGTCGACCCGGCTCTTGCGCCGCATACCGGCGGTGTCGACGAAGCGGATGTTGCCGTCCTCGGTCTCGACCACGGTGTCGATGGTGTCGCGTGTCGTGCCCGGCAGGTCGTGGACCACCGCACGGTCCTCGCCGATCAAGCGGTTGAACAGCGTCGACTTGCCGACGTTGGGCCGGCCGACGATGGCGACGGCGGCGTCGGCCCCATCGCCGTCGGCGAGCTCGACCTGCTCGGGCGGTTCGACGGCCTCGGGCAACTGCGCGACCAACGCATCGAGCATGTCGCCGGTGCCGCGGCCGTGGAGCGCGCTGATCGGCCACGGGTCGCCGAGGCCGAGGCGGCCGAACTCCCATGCGTCGAGCTCGCGCCGATCGGTGTCGGCCTTGTTGGCCACCACCAGCACCGGCGTCTTCGACCGCCGCAGGAGACTGGCCACCCGGTCGTCCTCGTCGGTGATGCCGACCATGGTGTCGACCACGAAGAGGATGGCGTCGGCATCGGCGATGGCCCGCTCCGACTGCTTGCTGACCTTGCCGTTCAGGGTGGCGGCGTCGGCGGCCAGCCAACCGCCGGTGTCGACCAGGGTGAACTCCCGGCCGACCCACTCGGCCTCGAGCACCTTGCGGTCGCGGGTGACGCCGGGCTTCTCCTGGACGATGGCTTCGCGGCGGCCGACGATGCGGTTCAGCAGCGTCGACTTGCCGACGTTGGGCCGTCCGACGACGGCCACCAGGGGAAGGCTCACGCTCCGACCAACGCGTTGCGCAGCGACACGCCGTCGGTCGCGATG
>JAXDPV010000078.1:0-3886 GCA_034668185.1 Actinomycetota bacterium | reverse complement strand
CGTCGAGACCGACGCCGACGGCTCGCCCTACGAAGCCCACCTCACCAAGGCCGACGGCAGCCACGTCACCGTCAAGGTCGACGCCAACTTCGCCGTCACCTCGGTCGACGCCGGCCGGTAGCCCCCGCCCGCTGTCCGTGAGATAGGCGATCGGAAATCGATCGCCTATCTCACGCGAAGGTGGATACCGTCGTCCGGTGCCACCCAACCGTTCGCTGCCATTGTCGGTGCGCGGTTTGTCCAAGACCTTCTCCCCCGGGTGGCGCCGCCCGGGTTCGAGCAAGCCGAGGCGCCGGGTCCAGGCCATCGACGACGTGACCTTCGACGTCATGCCCGGCGAGATCTTCGGCTTGATCGGGGCCAACGGCTCCGGCAAGTCGACGTTGATCCGGGTGCTGTCGACCCTCGTGCTGGCCGACGCCGGCGAGGTCGAGGTGTTCGGCTACGACGTCGTGACCGAGTCGATGGAGGCCCGCCGGCTGATCAACCGGGTGTCGGCCGACCCCTCGTTCTTCAGCCAGATGTCGTCCCTCGAGAACCTGCTGTTCTTCGGGAGGGTCTACGGCCTGTCGAGCGATGACATCGCGGTCAGGGCGCCCGAGATCCTCGACCGCCTCGGCCTGAGCCGCGAACACCAGCGGTCGATGCTGAAGGAGCTCTCCCGCGGCCAGCAGCAGAAGGTGGCCGTGGCCCGGGCCTTCTTGAGCTCGCCGGTGCTGATGCTGCTCGACGAGCCCACCACCGGCCTCGACCCCAGGAGCAAGCGTGACGTCCAGACGTTCGTCAGGGAGGTGCAGCGCGACCACGACGCCACCATCTTCCTCACGACCCACGACATGAAGGAAGCCGAGCAGCTCTGCGACCGCATCGCCTTCCTCGTGGGCGGGCGCATCGTCGCCGAGGGCACGCCGTTGGAGCTGCGCCACCTGGTGGCCGGCGGCCGGCCGGTCGACGAGATCGACATGGAAGACGTGTTCATGGAGCTGACCGGCCGCTCCGTCGAGGACGACGAGGAGGAGGTGACGGTCGATGGCTAGCGCGGCGTTGGCCCAGCAGCTCAACCTCGGTTGGGCGTTCGTCGAGCGCCAGACGAACCTGTGGAAGCGGCACTGGGCGTGGGAGGTGGTGTGGCTCGTCTACGGCGTGGTCAACACGTTGGCCATCACCTTCATCGCCAAGCAGCTCACCGAGGAGGGCATCGTCTCGGGGGCGCAGGCCAACGACCTCGTGCTCTTCCTGCTGATCGGCACGTTGGTGTGGGCCTACCTGTCCGCCGTGCTCGACGACATCTCCCTCGTGGTCACGTGGGAGCGGTGGGAGGGCACCATCGAGCACACGCTGATGGCGCCAGTGCCCCGGGTGACCCACCTGGTCGGTACCGCCGTCTTCGGCGTGCTCCACGCGTTCGTGCGCACGTCGTTGATCATGCTGATCGCCTTGCCGTTTTTCGACGTCGGGCTCACCAAGGCCAACTGGGTGACGGCGGCCGTCGTCGTGCTCGTCGGCAGCTTCTCGCTGATCGGGCTCGGCATCCTGGCCGGCGTGCTGCCCCTCGTCTATCCCGAGCGGGGCGAGCAACTGTCGTTCATGCTCCAGGCGGTGGTGCTGCTCGTCTCGGGCGTCTACTACTCGGTCGAGACCCTGCCCGGCTGGCTGTCGATCGTCTCCCGCTTCTCCCCGGCCACCTACCTGTTGCGCTCGATGCGGGCCGCGCTGATCGAGAGCCAATCACTCGGCCAGCGGGCGTGGGACCTGGGCGTGATGGCGGCGTTCGCGGTGTTCCTGATCCCGGCGTCGATCTGGGTGTTCTCGGCCGCCGAACGCTGGGCCAAGCGGACGGGCCGGCTCAAGCGCCACGGCTGAGGAGCCGTCAGGTGCGGGCGACGAAGTCGGCGATCACCCGGCCGAGTTCCTCGCCCTTGTCCTCCTGGAGGAAGTGGCCGCCGCCCACGATCGTCGTGTGGGGTTGGCCGGCCGTGCCCGCGACCTGGCCGATGAACTGGCGCTCGCCGCCCTTGGTGATGGCGTCGCTGTCGCTGAAGGCGCAGAGGAACGGCCGGTCGAAGGCCCGCAGCACCTCCCACGCGGCCACGTTGGCGTCGTGGGCCGGGTCGTCGGGCGAGGTCGGCACCAGCGAAGGGAACTTCCTCGCCCCGGCTTTGTAGTCGTCGTCGGGGAAGGGCGCGTCGTAGCCGGCGATGACGTCGTCGCCCGGCGCGGTGGCGCACCCGCCGGCGACGATCCGGCCGATCGGGAAGACCGGCGACGTGGCCGCGAAGTTCTGCCAGTTGAGGAAGGCCTCGTTGGGCGGCACGTCGCCGGTGGGCATACCGGTGTTGGCCACGACCACCCGGGCAAAGCGGTCGGGATAGGCCGCCACCAGCCGCAGGCCCACGAGCCCGCCCCAGTCCTGGCCGAAGAACGTGATGTCGTTGAGTCCGAGGCGGTCGAACAACACCTCGGCCATCCACTCGACGTGGCGCTGGTAGGAGTAGTCGTCCTGGGCCGCGGGCTTGTCGGAACGGCCGAAGCCGACGAGGTCGGGCGCCACGACACGGTGGCCGGCGGCCACGAGCACCGGGATCACCTTGCGGTAGAGGAACGACCACGACGGCTCGCCGTGCATCAGCAGCACGGGCGCGGCATCGGCCGGGCCCTCGTCGAGGTAGTGGACCCTGAGGCCCTCGCTCGTCTCGACGTAGTGCGGCTCGAAGGGGAAGTCGGGCAACGAGGCGAACCGCTCGTCGGGTGTGCGCAGGACCTTCACGTCGTACCTCCGTTGTCGTCGAGCAACGCAGCAACTGCGAGCACGAGGGTGGACACCGTCTTCGCCCGCGAGAGTCGTTGGTCCTCGCGGAGCAGTTGGTGGCTTTCGAACGAGCACAGCGCGTCGATCGCCGGCAGCAGGGCCTGGCGCCGGTCGCCGAGCTCGGCGGCGAACAGCTTGGCGATCTGGTGGCGCAGGAACGACCTGGCCTCGCGGAGTTGGGTCGCGATCGCGGGGTGGCGGTGGGCGCAGACCCTCGCCGCCCGGGCCGCGGGGGCGATGGTCTCGTAGAGCCTGACCCGGGCCTCGACGAGGTGCTCGATCTTGGTGCGGGTGTCGGCCGCGGGCGTCACGCCGGTGTCCAGCAGCGGGCGGGCGTTGGCCAACTCCCGCTCGATGACGGCGTGGTTGAGGTCGTCGACGTCGTCGAAGTAACGGAAGAGCGAGCGGGGCGACAGGCCGGCGCGCTCGGCGATCTCGGTCGTGCTCGGCTGGTAGGCGCCTTCGTCGAAGAGCTCGGCCAGGGCATCGAGCACGGTCTCGCGGTTCTGCTCGCGCCGCAGGCGGCGACCGTCGACGACCTCCACGGGCCGACCGTAACTATTGACATGGGTGCTGTCAATACTTACGGTCGGGCGGATGGACGTCGACCAGATCCCCGTCGCCCACACGCCCGTGGGCGGCTACGGCAAGACCATGCCCCCTCCCCTGCTGGCCGGGTGCCGCGAGCCGTTGGTGGCCGGCGCCCCCGACATGCGGGGGACGTGGAAGGTGGTGGCGGTCGAGTGGAAGAACGGCCATGCGCCCGACCCCGACCCGATGGCCGGCCACCGCCAGCGCATCGAGCAGTGCGCCGACCGGGTGTGCATCACCTCGGGGGGCGTCATCCACGACATGCGGGCCGACGGCACCGCCGAGCACGGCGTCAACGACGTCGCCTCCGCCGGCGGGCAGGACATCTCGGTGGTGTGCACCTTCGAGGACGGCGTCCACGTGCTGCGGCCCGTCGGCATGCCGGGCATCGAGGTCACCCGCCGGATCGAAGGCGACGAGCTGGTGTGGGAGTACGGGCCGATGTTCGTGGCCCGGCTGGTGAGGGCCGAGTGAGCCGCCGGGTCG
>JAXDPV010000077.1:0-13543 GCA_034668185.1 Actinomycetota bacterium | reverse complement strand
AGGACCTCGAAGCCCAAGGCCTGCAGCTCGGCGATCGCGCCGGGCCACGAGGTCGCCCGGGTGAAGGGCACGTGGAGCACGTGGCCCATCGACACCCGCACCGAACGCCGGTACAGGGGGTCGCACGACGTCGGGTCGAGGACGACCGCGCCCGTGCCGAAGGCGGCGGCGTTGCGGAACAGCGCGCCCAGGTTCTCGTGGTCGTTGACCCCTTCGGTCACGACGACCACGCCGGCGCCGGCCGCGCCCACCAGCGAGGCGATCGGCGCCATCGGCTTGCGGTCGGCGGAGGCCAAAGCGCCCCGGTGCAGCGGGAAGCCGGAGATGGCGTCGACCACGTCCTGGCCGGCCACGTACACCGGCGCGTCGACGCCGGCCGAGTCCAACGACGGCGCCAGGGCCTCGTAGCGCGGCGGCGTCAGCAACAACGACCGCACCCGGTACGACGACGCCAGGAGCGAGCGCACGACCAACGCCCCCTCGGCGATGAAGAAGCCGCCTTCCTCGCCGCCCGACTGCTCGCGCAGGCGGCGGAGGTCGGGGTCGGTGAGGCGGACGTAGTCGGCGACCCGCGGGTCGCCGGGGTCGTCGACGACGATCAAGTCAGCGGCACGACACGCCGGTGCCGCCCAGGCCGCAGTACCCGTTCGGGTTCTTGGCCAGGTACTGCTGGTGGTAGTCCTCGGCGTAGAAGAACGGCCCGGCCGGGGCGACCTCGGTGGTGATGGCGCCGTAGCCGGCGCCGGCCAAGCGCGAGGCGAACGTCTCCCGGGTGCGTTCGACGGAGGCCTCCTGCGAAGGCGACGAGGTGTAGATCGCCGAGCGGTACTGGGTGCCGACGTCGTTGCCCTGGCGCATCCCCTGGGTCGGGTCGTGGTTCTCCCAGAACACCTCGAGCAGCTCGTCGTAGGTGACGACCGCGGGGTCGAAGACCACGAGCACGGCTTCGGCGTGACCGGTGCGGCCGCGGCACACCTCTTCGTAGCTCGGGTCGGGTGTCTGGCCCCCGGCGTAGCCGACGGCGGTGGTGTACACGCCGGGCCGCTCCCAGAACTTGCGCTCGGCGCCCCAGAAGCAACCCATGGCGAACACCGCCGTCTCCATACCGTCGGGGAAGGGTGGCTGCATCGGCGTGCCGAGAACGACGTGGTTGGCGAGCATGACCACCTCAACCACCGGCCGGCTGGGCTCGTTCCCTCAGCAGGTCACGAATCTCGGCCAGGAGGATGGCCTCGTCCGAGGGCGGCGGGGCGTCCGCGGGGGCCTCGTCGGTCGTGGCCCGCAGCTTCATGGCCCGGGATGCGGCCTTGAGGATGACGAACATCACCGCGGCCACGATCAGGAAGGAGATGACTGAGTTGAGGAACGAGCCGTACTTCACCTGGCTGTCGCCGATCTCGATCGCCATCTTCGAGAAGTCGGGCTGGCCCCCGAGGGCCGCGATCACGGGGGTGAAGACGTCGGCCACCATGGAGTCGACCACCCCCTTGAAGGCGGTGCCCAGGATCACGGCCGTCGCCAGGTCGAGGAGGTTGCCACGGAACAGGAAGTTCTTGAACTCCTTGAACATGGCCAGACGCTACCGATCAGGAAGCGTGAGGGTTCTCATCGTGGACGACAGCCCCATGCTCCGAGGTGTCCTGCGGGTCTCGCTCGAGCGTGCCGGGGACCACGAGATCGTGGGCGAGGGGGCGACCGGGCGGGAGGCCATCGACCTGGGCAACGCCCTGCGGCCCGACGTGATCATCCTCGACATGATGATGCCGGAGATGACCGGGGTCGAGGCCCTGGCCGTGCTGCGGGAGGAACTGCCCGACGTGTCGGTGATCATGTACTCCTCGATGATCCGTTCCCCGGAGCTGGGGGAGGTCGAGGTCGAGCGCCCGCCGGGGGCTGCTGCCTGGATCACGAAGTCGTCGTCGATGGCCGACCTCTGGGCCGCCCTCGAGCGACTCGGCTGAGCGCCTGCGCCTACGGGTGTGGGTCGGCGGACCGGCGGCGGTGGAGCTCGGCGGTCATCGCCTCTTGGTCCCGCCTGGCCAGGTCACGGATGAGGGGACGCACCTCACGAACGATCGCTTCGACTTCCTGCTTCGTCGGATGCCAGTGCCGCAGTCTCTCGTCCACGAGGGTTCCTCCTCACTCGGTTGATCGGCATCCTTTGGGCCGACCTGAGCGGATTCGGCCGGCCGGTTGGGCAGGAATACGCCCGTGAAGATCGAGGACTACGGGTTGATCAGCGACACCCAGACGGCGGCGCTGGTGTCGACCGAGGGCTCGATCGACTGGCTCTGCTTCCCCCGGTTCGACTCGGGCGCGTGCTTCGCCGCCCTCCTCGGTGGGCCCGAGCACGGCCGCTGGTCGCTACGGCCGGCCGGCGCCATCACGTCGACCCGGCGGTCGTACCGGGGCGACACCCTCGTGCTCGACACCGAGTTCACCACCGCCACCGGCCGGGTGCGGGTCACCGACTGTATGCCGGTGCGGGGCCGGTACCCCGACATCGTGCGGGTGGTCGAGGGCCTCGACGGCGAGGTCGACATGCACATGCAGTTGGTGATCCGCTTCGACTACGGCAGCGTGATCCCGTGGGTGCGCAGCCGCGACCACCGGCTGGTGGCCATCGCCGGCCCCGACGCATTGCAGTTGCGGACACCGGTGACGACGGTGGGCCACGGCCTCACGACCGTCGCCGACTTCACCGTGCGCCCGGGCGAGAAGGTGCCGTTCGTCCTCACGTGGTACTCGTCGGTCGACGACCCGCCGGCCGAGATCGACGCCTTCGACGTGGTCGAGGACACGATGACGTGGTGGGAGCGTTGGATCGCGGGGTGTACCTACGAGGGGCCGTGGGCGGCGCCGGTGCGGCGGTCGTTGTTGACGTTGAAGGCCCTGACCTATGCGCCGACCGGTGGCATCGTGGCCGCGGCCACGACCTCGCTGCCCGAGCGCATCGGCGGCGTGCGCAACTGGGACTACCGCTACTGCTGGCTGCGCGACGCCAGCTTCACCCTCTTCGCCCTGATGTCGGCCGGGTTCGCCACCGAGGCGACGGCGTGGCGCGACTGGTTGTTGCGGGCGGTGGCCGGGTCGCCGTGGCAGTTGCAGATCATGTACGGGCCCGCGGGCGAGCGGCGGCTGCCCGAGCTGGTGCTCGACTGGTTGCCCGGGTACGAGGGGTCGGCGCCGGTACGCATCGGCAACGCCGCCTCCCGCCAGTTCCAGCTCGACGTGTACGGCGAGGTGATGGACTCCATGCACCAGGCCAGGCGCATCGGCCTCTCCGACGACGACGAGTCGTGGAACCTGCAGCGCGCGATCGTCGACTTCGTGGCCGAGACGTGGACCCGACCAGACGAGGGCATCTGGGAGGTGCGGGGGCCGCGGCGCCATTTCACCCACTCGAAGGTGATGGCGTGGGTCGCCTTCGACCGGGCGGTGCGGGCGGTGGAGGAACACGGGTTGCCAGGCGACGTCGAGCGGTGGCGCGAGGTGCGGGACGAGATCCACGCCGACGTGTGCGCCAAGGGTTTCGACGCCGCCATCGGTTCGTTCACCCAGTCCTACGGCTCCGATGCCTTGGACGCCAGCTTGCTGGTGCTGCCGTTGGTCGGCTTCCTCCCGATCGACGACGTTCGGGTGCGGGGCACGATCGAGGCGGTGCAGAAGGGCTTGGTGCGGGACGGCTTCGTGCGGCGCTACGTCGAGGAGCCTTCGGTCGACGGGTTGCCCGAGGGCGAGGGGGTGTTCCTGCCGTGCAGCTTCTGGCTGGCCGACGACCTGGCCCTGCTCGGCCGGGTCGACGAGGCCACCGAGCTGTTCGAACGCTGCCTCGGCGTGGCCAACGACCTCGGCCTGCTGTCGGAGGAGTACGACCCCGTTGCTGGCCGGCTGCTCGGCAACTTCCCCCAGGCCTTCAGCCACGTCGCCCTGGTGAACTCGGCCTTCAACCTCACGCCCGACGGGGTTAGCGGAAGGCGTTGGTGATGGCGGCGACGATCGAGGCGGGGCCGCGGTCGGGGAGGCGGAGCAGGCCGACGAGGGTGGGGAAGCGGGAGGCGAGGTCGTCGGCGTCGGCCGGATCGAGGCCCGAGTGCGGCGACTCGACCACGAGGACGGGGACGGGCATGGCCTCGGCCATGCGGATGGCGTGCGAGCGGCTCGACATCGGCGGGATCGGGTGGCGGAGGCGGGGGTCGAGGTCGGCGCCCGCGGGCGCGGGGGCCACGGCGGCGGGGTCGGCGGACACCGCCCGCAGCCACTCGGTGCCGGCGGCGATGGCCTGGTGGGGCTCGAGCCAGGGGCCGCCGAGCCCGTCGACCAGCACGAGGGCCGAGGCCTTGCCGCCGAGGGCGAACACCTGGGCCGGCCACCCGTTCACGCCTACGCCCACGACCACGCCCGGCTCGCCCGGCAGCAACGGGGCCGCGAAGAAGGCGGCGTCGGCCGGGTCGTAGCCGCCGCCCACCGGCGCCGGGGCACCGGCGTGGCCGGGCAGGTCGGGGGCGATCACGCCATCGGCCGGCCAGCCCTCGTCGGCCAGCGCCGACCGCCACGGCCCGCCGCCGGCGGCGTCGCCGATCTCGTGCAGGACGAGGACGCTGGTGGCGGTCACGACCACCCTCGCTTTCGCACAGTGGTGCCGCCCAGGCGGCACCGCATAGTGCGAAAGCCGGCGGGCGGGGTCATCGGACGAACTCGGCGATGGCGGCGAGCACGGCTTCGGGCTGCTCGACGTGGACGTAGTGGCCGGCGCCGTCGATCACCCGGTGTACGGCGGTGGGGAGGTGGGAGACGCGGTCGGCGACCTCGTCGTCGGTCATCTCGCTCCACGTGTCGTGCTCGCTGCCGGTGAGCACCAGCACGGGAACCGACGTGACCATCTCGAACTCGGCGTAGAGGTAGGCGAGGTCGAAGTCGCCGGGCAGGCCGGCGCTGAACATCGGGTCGGACTTCCACACCCAACCGCCGCCCTCGACCTCGGCGGCGCCGTGGCGGACGAGGTGCTCGACCCACGGCCCGGGCAGGCGCACGTTGACCCGGCCCCGGCGTTCGGCCATGTCGTCGAGCGACGGGTACACGCGGGGCGGCCCCGACACCCGGGCCAGCGCGGTCATGGAGTTGGTCGCGGCCTCGACGATGTCGCGCTGCTCGAACTGGTCGGCGGGCGGGCCGAGGCCGTCGAGGTTCACCACCCACCGCACGACCTCGGGCCACACCCCGGCCACGTACAACGACTGGCCACCGCCGAACGAATGGCCGACGAACCCGACCGGCTCGCCGCCGCCGACCAACCTGGCCAGCTCGGCCAGGTCGAGGGCGCTGGCCAGCCACATGTGGCCGGTCCCGAGCCGGCCGCTGTCGCCGTGGCCCCGCAGGTCGGGGCACAACACCCGGAAGCCGAGCCCGGCCAAGCGAGGAGCGAAGCCGTCCCACATGCGCCCGTGATCGAAGGCGCCGTGTACGCAGATGACCGGGGGCGCGTCCGGCGAACCCCACTCCCACACCCGCAGTCGCGTGCGGTTGACCTCGGCGAACCACGTGCGATCGGGCACCGCGAGGTCGAGCTCCCGCTCCAGCTCCAGCTCTGGCATGGCCCCGAGTCTTCCATCGGCGGAGCCCACCGGCCCTGCGATTTACGTCACCAGCGCCTTCTCGAACCAGGCGACGTCCCAGTAGCGGCCGAACTTGCGGCCCTGTTCGCTGAACACGCCGACCGGGACGTAGCCGAAGCGCAGGTGCAGGGCGAACGAGGCCGGGTTGGGGACGGTGACGCCGGCGACGGCCCGGTGGACGTCCTCGCCGGCCAACAGCCCGAAGAGCTCGGCGTACAGCAACGACCCCACGCCAGCACCGGTCGCCGACGGCGCCAGCAGGATGCTGGTCTCGACGGTGGTGTCGTAAGCCGCCTTGGCCCGGTGCTGCGAGCTGCTGGCGTAGCCGAGCACGGCCTCGGACGCCGGGTCGACGGCCACCAACGCCCGGTGCCGGCCGGTGGCCGAGTAGTGCGAGAACCATTCCTCCCGCTCGGCCCGGGTGTAGGCCCGCAGGTCGAAGGTGATGGCGGTGGTGTCGGCGTAGTGGCCGTGGATGGCGGTGATGGCGTCGAGGTCGCCGGCCGCCATCGGCCGCACGGTCGGCGACGTCAACCGCTGACGTTGGGCCCGGCGCGGTCGACGGTGATGCGGATCACGCACCGCCCCTCCCGCTCCATGGCGGCCCGGTAGTCGTCCCAGTCGGGGTGCTCGCCGGCGACGCTGCGGTAGTAGTCGACCAGCAGGGGCATGGCCTCGGGCAGCGAGACGATCTCGGCGGGCCCCTCGGCCTGCACCCACGCACCGAAGAAGCCGTCGTTGAGCCCGCACAGCCAGGCCCGGCCGTTGCGCCGCAGGTTGCGCACCTTCACCGAAGCCTCCCGGGTCGAGATCATCACCCGCCCCGAATCGTCGACGGCCTGGACGACCGGCGACATCTGGGGCCCGCCGTCGGCCCGCAAGGTGGCCAGCACGACCCGGTGGTTCGACCGCAGGAACTCGATGGCAGCGCTCACGTCCATGCCTTCCATCCCACCACGGCTGGCTACGCTCCCGCGCCGAGACGAATGACGATGACCAACACCGGTTCCGCCCACCACCGCCGCCTGCTCGACATCCTCGACCTCCACGAGTCGCCGAGGGGCCCCGATCGCTATACCGCACCAACCCCGAGCGAAGGCCCGCCCCGGCTCTTCGGCGGCCAGGTCGCAAGCCAGGCGGTGCGGGCCCTCACCCTCACGGTGGCGCCCGACCGGCCCATCCACTCGCTCCACGCCTACTTCATCAGGCCGGGCCGCCCCGGCGTCCCCCTGGAGTTGGCCGTCGAGCGCACGAGGGACGGCCGTTCGTTCAGCACCAGGCGGGTCGAGGCCATCCAGGAGGGCGAGGCCATCCTCGTGGCCGACGCCTCCTTCCATGTGGCCGAGCCCGGCGACGACTGGCAGGAGGGCGGCCTCCCCGAAGGCGTGAGCGACGACCCCGACGACGTGGTCCGCCCCGAGCGCCGCACCGACTTCTCCGCCTTCCGCGACACCATGCCCTTCGAGGTCCGCCCCGTCCGCCCGACCGAGGGCTTCGACCTCCACCCGTGCTGGGTCCGGCTCCGGGACCCGATCCCCGACGACCCCGGCCTCCACGCCTCGGCCCTCACCTACGTCTCCGACCTCGCCGTCGTGGGCAGCGCGAGGGCACCGCACTCCACGGCCAACTGGATGGGCTCGGCCAGCCTCGACCACGCCATCTGGTTCCATCGCCCGGCCCGCCTCGACGACTGGCTCCTGTTCGACGTCGACCCCGTCAGCAACTACGGCGCACGCGGCCTGGCCAGGGGCACGTTCCACACCAGGCAGGGCGTGCTCGTGGCCTCGATCTCACAAGAGGCGCTTCTCCGCCGCTGAGGTCCGCCAGAAGTACGCCGCCACCGCGATGGCCGGCACCGCCATCACGAAGGCCGCCGGCCGCAGCCCGACGGCGTCGGCCACGGCACCGTCGAACAAGCTGCCGAACGGGCGCACGCCGAGGAAGGCCACGCTCCACAAGGCCATGATGCGGCCCCGCTCCTCGTCGGGCACCGAGAGCTGGATCGCGGTTGTGGCCGTGGTGTTGGAGGCGAGGAAGCCGAAGCCGCCGATGGCCAACGCCGGCAGGGCGAACCCGAAGCTGGGCGAGGCTGCGAACGCGGCGATGCCCACGCCGAGCACGGCGAGCGTCAGGGCCAGCCGCCGCATCACGTCGGCCGCCTGGCGCCCGGTCGAGAACGCCGCGATCACCGCGCCGGCGCCGAACGCACCCACCAAGACCCCCACCAACGTGTCCCGTTCGTGGAACAGCTTGGTCACGAAGCCGGGCGTCAACGTGTTGACCGGGTCGGCGGTCAACGACAGCGCCACCACCGCCAGCAACAGCGCCGCCACCCGACGGTCGCGCCGCAACAACGCGAAGCTGTCGCGGATGCGGGGCCGCTGCCGCGGCCGGGCCGCCTGGGGCCGCGGCTTCACCACCAGCAAGGCCACGATGAGGGCGACGTAGGACAGCGCGTTCAACCCGAAGGCCGCGGGGATGCCGTAGCGCGACACCACGAACGCGCCGGCCAGGGGGCCGATGGCCCGGGCCAGGTTGAACGTCACCGAGTTGAGCGCGACCGCGCCCGCCAGTTCGTGGGCCGGCACCAGCAATGGCACCAGCGCCTGCATGGCCGGCACCGAGAAGGCGGTGGTGACGCCGAGCACCAGGGCAAGACCGATCACGACGGGGATCGAGGCCAGCCCCGCCCGAGCCAGCACCGCCAGCAACCCGGTGATGACGATGGCCACCGCCTGGGTCGCGAGCAGGAGCCGCCGCCGGTCGAACTGGTCGGCCGCCGACCCCGCCCACGGCGCCAGCGCGAAGGTGCCGACGAACTGGGCGAAGTTCACGACGCCGACGAGCAGGGTCGACCCCGTCAACCGGTAGATCAGCAAGGCCTGGGCGAGGTTCTGGAACCACGTGCCGCAGTTGGAGAGCAGGTTGCCGGTGAAGTACGGCCAGAAATTGCGGTCCCGAAGGACCTTCAACCCCGAGGCGGCGGGCTCCGACACCGGCGAACCCTACGCCGCCGCGTTCATGGTGGATTTCATCGTCGGAAACACGGAGGCAACAACCGGTGCGGAGGATGCCGGCATGGTCGCCACCTACCGATTCCGCCTCGAGGTCGCCGACCGGCCCGGCACCCTGGCCCGGATCGCCGACGTGCTGGCCGCGGCCGGCGGCAACGTGGCCTCGATCGACATCCACCAACCCGACGACGGCGTCTCGGTCGACGAGATCGTGCTCACCGCGCCCGACGGTTGGGACGTCGGCGCCGTCATCGCCGCCCTCGACGGCATCGACGGGGTCGACGTGCTCCAGGAGGGGATCGAGCGGCGCGCCGGCGACCCCATCGTCAACGCCCTGCGGTGGGCCCGGGTGATGGTGGCCGCCGACCCCGCGACCCACGAGCTCGAGCTCACCCGCGCCATCCTCGAGGTGACCGGCGCCAGCGTGGCGTGGACGGCCGAGCCCACCCGGGAGGCGCTGGCCGCGGCCAGGGCGGTGGTGCAACACGTGACCGAGCTCCCCGTCGACGTCGAGCCCAGCCTCGAGGGCCCGGCCTGGCTGCTGGCGGTGGCCGACGACGACGGCGACCCGCGGGTGGTGGCCTACGCCGCCCGCCCGGCCGCGGCCCGCTTCAGCGCGTCGGAAATCGCCAGGCTCGGCGCCCTCGTGCGCCTTCGCCGCGCCCTCGCCTCGCGCGGGGCACGCGTTCCCGGCTGACCAGCGCGGCGACGCGGTCGAAGTGGTCGTCGACGCGCGCCTGCAACGACGCCAACGGCAACGACGGCATCGGCGAGTCGAGCGCGACCGCGATCTCGCCGGCCGTGCGGGCCAGGCGGCAGGTCGCGCCTACCAGCGCGGCGAAGGCTTCGAGCTTCGGCTCGGGCGCGATGTCGACCACGACGAAAGGCCGGCCATAGGCGAGGGCGGTGATCGAGCCATGGAGCGAGCTGCCGACGAACGCCGCGGCCTCGGCGATCACCGCGGCGATGTCCTCGACCGACGCCGTCGCCGGCACCCGGTACGACGGCCGACCGAGCAGGGGCGTGATGGCGTCGGCGAAGTCGGCGTCGCCCCGGCCCCGGCCGGTCTCCAACAGCACGGGCACGTGGTCGGGGTGGCGGTCGAACCACGGCACCAGGCCGGCGGCCACGTCGTCGGCATAGGGCGCGAGCAGGTCGCAACCCTGGATCACGACAGTCCGCCGGCGACGCGACGACGGCGGCAACAAGCGGGGCAGCAGCAGCGCCGAGTCGGGGACCACGGCCACGTCGGCGACCCCGGCCCGCTCGAGCCGGGCCCGTGAGCCTTCGTCGCGCACCGTCACGTAGGGCCGGTGCGCCAGCGCATCCCGCAAGCGGGCGGCCTGCTCGCCGGTCGGCTCGACGGACACCCCGAGCCCGTGCCACACCACCGGGCAGTTGGCTTCGAGCGCGGGGCCGAGGCCCTCGACGAAGTAACGGCTCGGGGCCATGCGTTCCATCTCGTCGCCGTCGACGCCGTATACCGGCGCCAGCATCCGGTCGTTGAGGTGGATCAGCTCGCCGCCGCCGACGAGCACGGCGTGGAGCTCGCCGGCCAACTCCGAGACACGGTCCGCGCTCCACGGTCCGAGCGGCGCCACCGGCCACTGCGGATCGTCGAGGCGGGTCGGGTGCAAGCCGCCGAAGGGCGAGTAGGCCACCACCTCGGCGCCGGCCATGCGCCGGCCCAACTCCATGGCCGCGATCCGGGGGAACAGGTGGTCGCCGTAGTTGTCGACGTCGAAGGTTCCCCAGACGCCGACGCGCACGTCAGACCTGGACCGGGCGGGCGGTGGTCACCATCGACGTTGCTACCACGAAGAAGAGCAGCAGCAGGGCCAGCCCCACGAACCAGTCCGAGAGGTCCTTCTCCTGGACGACGAAGGTCACGTCGGTCCCGATCTTGTCGTACACGCTCCGCAGTTGTGCCCGGGTGGCGGCTTCGAAGAACGTGCCGTCGGTCGCCTTGGCGATCTCCCGCAAGGCCGTCTTGTCGACCGGTACCGACACCGTCTGGCCCTGGCTCTGCACGCTGGCGTTGGCCGTGCCGAAGGCGATCGTCCAGACGGGCACGCCGGCATCGACGGCCGCGGCCGCGGCTTCGTCGTTGCTGCGGCCGGTGGTGGACACGCCGTCGGACAGGAGCACGATCCTCGCCGCCCGGGAGGTCGAACCGTTCGTGCCCGCCGCCTTCTGGGCGCTGCGGATGGACGACAGCGCGGTGGTGATGGCGTCGCCGAGGGCCGTGCCCGGCGCGGTCGTCAGCCCGCCGAGGGCGTCGGTCACCTTCTGGTGGTCGACCGTCGGCTCGACGATGAGCCGGGCGTCGGCGCCCCCGCTCACCAACCCCAGCTCGAACCCCGCGGGCAGGTCCTTGATGAACTGGGTCGCGGCCGCCTTGGCCGCCGCCAGCCGGCTGGGCGACACGTCGGTGGCCGTCATCGAGTCGGAGAGGTCGATGGCGAGCACCACCGTGGCCGTCTGCCGGGGCGTGCGTTCCAGCCGGGCCGGCCTGGCCGCGGCCAGCGTGCCCGCCACCAGCCCGAGGGCCACGACCGCGGCCAGCAGGTGGCGCCAGGGCCCGGGCCGGTCGGGCGCGACCAACGGCAGGAGGTGGGCCTCGGCGAAGCGGTTGGCCTCCCGCGACCGGCGCCACTGGTTGACGCCGTAGGCCACCGCGAATGCGGCCACGAGGGCGAGGAACCACAGTCGTCCGGGGGCGGTGAAGGTCATCGCCCACGAGTACAGCCGCGGAAACTGGGGATTGCCTGTGAGCGGGCCGTCAGGCGGCCACGAGGTCGAGCTCGGCCGGCAGGGTCAGGGAGAACGTCGCCCCCTTGCCGCCGTTCGACGAGATCGTCAGCGTCCCGCCCATGGCGGTGGCGAGCTGGCGGGAGATGTAGAGGCCGAGGCCGGTCCCGGCCTGGACCGCCTGGTGGTCGAGGCGGTGGAAGCGGTCGAAGATGCGTTCGTGCTCCGACTCGGGGATGCCCGGGCCGCGGTCGGACACCCGCAGGGTCACGGTGTCGGGCTCGGACTCGTCGACGTCGACGGTCACGGGCGACCCGTCGCCATACTTGAGGGCGTTGCCGACGAGGTTGCCGAGGATCTGCTCGATCGAGAGGCGGTTGCCGATGGCCCGCAGCGCGCCCGAGCCTGGGTGGACCGTGATCTGGCGGCCCGGGTAGGTCTCCTGCATCTCGGCCACGACGTCGCGGCAGGCGGCGTCGACGTCGACCGGCGCCGTCGGTGCGATCTGGGTGCGGGCTTCGATGCGCGAGACCTCGAGGAGGTTGAACACCAACCGCTCGAGCCGGCGGGCGCCCTTGCGCACCATGGCCAACGACTCGGCCTGCTCCTTCTCGGTGAGGGGCCGGGGCGGCTCCATCAGCATCGAGGTGAAGCCGATGATCGACGTGAGCGGCGTGCGCAGCTCGTGGGACACGGTGGCCACGAAGTCGTCGCGCATCCTGTCGATCTCGCGCTGGCGGGTGACGTCGCGCGCGACCACGACCAACGACACCGGCTCGGTGCGGGTGCCGGCGAACGAGCAGGCGAGCACGCGGGTCTCGCCCGCTCGCGTCGACACTTCGAACTCGGTGGGCAACGACGCCACGCCGGCCCCGCTCCAATCCTCGAAGTCCACCTCGACGCCTTCGCCGGTGCGGGCCCGCAGCAGCATCGTCGAACGGGCGCCGACGGCCTCGGCCGCGCTGAAGCCGGTGATGCCCTCCATGGCCGGGTTCCAGTCGGCGACCGTGCCGTCGGCGGCGATGGTGAAGATGCCGTCGGAAGAACGGTCGACGATCTCGAAGAGGTGGCCCCGCTCGCGGACCAGCGCGTCGTGGAGCTCGCTTCGTTGCAGCGCGCTGGCGATCTCGCCGGTGAGGGCCTCGAACACCTGGCGCTCGCCGACGTCGAACCCGTCGAGGCCGGTCCGGTCGGTCGACACGAGCACGCCGACGGTGCGGCCGTCGTAGCGCAGCGGGCCGACGAGGCAGCAGCGGCGCTCGGCTTCGGCGAGCATCCCGCCGATGGTCGAGCCGTCGCCGGCGTCGATGCGCCGCACCTCGCTGCCGGCCGCGGCCGACGCGATCGCACGGGCCAGCCCGGCCAGGTCGGGGTCGCCGGCGTGGTGCTGCACGTCGCCGTCGAACAGCACGACGTCGACCGCGGCCGCCGAGAACGCGCCCCTGATGGCCTCGAGCACCTCGGGCAATGCCTCGGCCGTGCCCACCGGCCCGGCGAGTATGTGGGTGGCGGCGTGCAACGACTCGACGCGGGCCCGGTCGACCACGACTTCGCTGTAGCTGCGGTGGGCCAGGCTGAGCACGCCGAGGGGGACGAGGCACAGCGCGGCCAGCCCGGGCTTGGCCGCCACCACCACGGCGAAGATCAACCCGAACGACAGGTTGGCCGCGCCCCCGATCACCCAGACGGGGACGACCGGGCCGAGCCCGGAGAAGACCTCGCGCAGCCCCCGGCCCTGCACGAGGGCGAGCACGAACACCACCGAGAGGTGGTTGACGACGATGGCCGCGACCATGGCGACCACCAGCGCGGCCGTGGGGTCGACCGAGGCGTCGCGCAGGCGGAGGAAGACGAGGCTGGCGACGCCGGCGGCGCACGACCACTGGGCCACGTTGAAGGCCGCCTTCACCGGCTCGACCCGCAGCAGCCGTTGCGACGCCAGCTTGGTGACGGCGGCCAGCATCACCGCGCCGGGGCCGGCGAACACCGCCACGACCGGGAGCAGCGCGGCTTCGAACAGGTCGAGGGCTTCGCGCTGGCCGCGGTAGTGGAAGTCGACCTGCAGCAGACCGCTCACGAGCAGGGTCGCGCAGAGGGGGACGAGGACCCACGACTTGCCGTCGAACCCGTCGCTGCCGGCGGCGGCCCCGGGGCCCCCCCCCC
>JAXDPV010000076.1:0-7175 GCA_034668185.1 Actinomycetota bacterium | reverse complement strand
CCAGTTGGCCGAGCTGCGGTCGCTGCGTTTCGAGTCGGCTGTGGTGGTGCCGTTGCGGGTGCAGGGCAAGGTCGTCGGCGTGTTGTCGTTGGGCAGCACCTCGGCCGAGCGGCGCTACGAGCGCGACGACCTCCCCTTCGTGGAAGACCTGGCCGCCCGCACCGCGGTGGCCATCGAGAACTCCCGCTCCCACAAGGCCCGCACCGAGGTGGCCCAGACGTTGCAGCGTTCGTTGCTACCACCCCACCTGCCCAAGATCCCCGGGCTCGAGCTGGCCCAGCGCTACCACTCGATGGGCGCCCTCGAGGTCGGCGGCGACTTCTTCGACGTGTTCCCCGCGGGCGACGGCCGGTGGGGCGTGGTGATGGGCGACGTGTGCGGCAAGGGCGTGGGCGCGGCTTCGTTGACCGCGCTGGCCCGCTACACCGTGCGTGCGGGCGCCATCGACGAGGCCGACGCCAGCCAGGTGCTGCGCTTGTTGAACCGGGCCATCCTCGACAGCGACGCCGACGAGCGCTTCTGCACCATCGTCTATGCCACCGTCGAGCCCTTGGCCGTCGAGGGCGGTGCGCGGGTGATCCTCGCGTGTGGCGGCCACCCGTTGCCGTTGCTGTTGGCCGCCGACGGTTCGGTGCGGGCCGTGGGCGAGCCGGGCACGGCCATCGGGTTGTTCGAGGAGGTCGACCTGCGGGAGGTCGACGTCGCCCTGCGGCCCGGCGACTCGCTGGTGTTGTTCACCGACGGCTTCGTCGAGGTCAGGTCGCCGTCGGGCGACTTCGACCCCGACCTGTTGGCCCGGGTGCTGGCCACCGCCGCCGGCCGCACCGCCGAGGGCATCGCCGAGATCATCGACGCCGCCGCCCACGACTTCGAAGGCGGCCGCCAGCGCGACGACATGGCGCTGTTGATCCTCAGAGCTCCTTCTGCATGACCAGGTCGATGGCCGTCCACACCGTCCGGCTGAACGGATAGAAGAAGATCGGCACCACGATCGTCATGGCCACGCCGATGATCGACAGCGTCACCGGGTTCGGGTCGCGGAGGACGGCGATGCTGACGCCGATGTAGGCCGCCACCACCGTCAGGATGAGGCCGAAGTTGACGACGAAGGCGCCGAGGAACGCGCCCTCCTCCCGTTCGAACTTGAGCCCGCACCTCGGGCACCGCTCCCGCAGCTTGAGCCACGACTCGAACAGGTGGCCGCTCCCGCACCTCGGGCAGTGGCGAACCAGGCCGCGCCCCAGCATGAGCACCGGGTGGGGGAGGTGGCCGACCTCGGCCTCGGTCTCGCTCTCGGGCACCTGCTGAACCTACCCACGATCGGGGATGCGAAGAGGCAAGATGGACCCGGCATTTCGACCACGTTCGTGACTTGAAAGGCCGTGGGGTCAATGGGGGACGTCAGGGGTGACGACTTCGCAGCCTGGTACGCACGTGAGCACCCGCGCCTGTTGACCTCACTCCTCCTCGTGGCCGGGAACCTCGACGCTGCCCAGGAGGCGACCGACGAGGCCTTCGCCCGGGCCTTCGCCCATTGGAGTCGGGTCTCGACGATGTCGTCCCGGCAGGGGTGGACGTACCGGGTGGCGCTCAACGTCCTTCGACGGCGAGGGAGGCGGGCCCGTCTGGAGCAGTTGCTCCTGGCCCGCCAAGCGATGACGACCGCTGTCCCTGCTCCGGCGGGCGAGGCGTGGGAGGCGGTCCGCCACCTCCCGCCGCGGCAGCGGACAGCGGTCGTCCTGCGCTTCGTCGCCGACCTGACCGAGCGCGAGGTCGGCGTGGCCATGGGCGTGAGCCGCTCGACGATCTCCTCGGCCCTGGCCGACGCCAGGCGGACGCTCGCCGACATGCTCGCCGACACCGGCGACGTCCCTTCGATCGGGGTCGACTGTGCCTGACCACCTGCGCACCCTCGCGGCTGATCTGTTGGCCGACCCCATCGCGCCGCCGCCCCCCATGCGGGCCGTCGTCGGCCGGGCCCACCGGTACCGGTCGCGCCGGACGCGGGTCCGGGGGGTGGTGGCGCTGGCCGTGTTGTTGCTGGCCGGCACCGTGCGGGTCGTGAGCATCGAGCTCTGGGCCGACACCCAACTGGCCTCGAACACCCTTCCCGACCCGCCGGCGACCGTGCCGTCGGTCGACGGGCGCCTACCCAGCGGGCGCTCGGTCGAGCCGACGGTCGCCGGCGGGTCCGGGCCCGGGCTGCGATGCGCGCCCGGCGCCAACGGTGGCGCCACCGATGTCGGCGTCACCGCCGACACCATCACCCTCTTCATGGCCGTGGCGCCGGGCGAGTCGGCGGCCGTCGCCACCGACGTAATCGACGGGTTCAACGCCGCCGGCGGCGCCTGCGGGCGGCGCGTCTCGGTGCGGTTGCACCAGGGCTCGGCCCCACCGCCGGACGATGTGTTCGCCGTCATCGGCGACGACGCTCCTCCGCCGGCGAGCCTCGCCCGCATCGCCGTGCGGGACGCGTACGAACGGGCGGGGGCGCGGTCGTTCGCCTTCGTCTACGCCGGTGCCTTCGTCGACGGGGCCGACCTCGAGGCGGACATGGCCCTGTTCCCCGGCGCCTCGACCATCGTGGTGCAGGAGGCGGGCGCGGCGAACTCGATGGCCAACATCGACTCGGCCTGCGCCCGCGGCCGGTGCGACGTCGTGGTGCTGGCGGTACCGGCCACCACGATCGCCAAGTGGCTGGCCACGGCGTCGGCCGCGGCCAAGGTGCGCGTCGAGGCGTTCACCTCGGCGGCGGCGGCGTGCGCCCAGGCCGGCGCGGGCGCGTGCGACCGGCTCTCGGTGTGGGACCCCTCGTACACCAGCGCCCGGCGCTTGGTCGAGGCCATCACCGCCGCCGGACCCGCCCTCACCCGCGAGCACCTCCGGGCGACGACGGACCCATCGGTCGCCAGGCCGTCGGCCCGGGCGTTGCGATACCGGCGGGGTTCGTTGGTGGACGCCGGCACCGGGTGGGTCACGGACCCGAAGGGGGCGTGAGCCGCATCTCCTGGGCGAGGGAGGCGACGACCCGGCCGTCGGGGTCGCGCATCACGCCACGCAGGAGGCCGCGGCCGCCGGCGTTGACGAGCGATTGGACGTCGTAAAACAGCCAGTCGTCGGCCCGGGCGGGACGGTGGAACCAGAGGGCGTGGTCGAGGCTGACCATGCCCTGGGTGTCGCCCTCGAGGTGCAGCGGCCGGCCGCCGATGCCGGTCCAGTCGGAGGCGAAGCCGAGCATGGCGGCGTGCAGGTGTGGGTCGTCGGGCAACTCGTGGGGCACGCGGAACCACATGCGGTGGGTCGACTCGCGGGTGCCGTCGTCGGCCGGCGGGGTCGGCCCGAGATAAGACGCGACCCACGGGCCGGGACCTTGTTCGACGGTGGACTCGTCGAGCGGGGGCGGCGGCTCGCGACCGGGAAGGTCGTAGACGTAACCGCCGTCGGTGTCGGTGGTGAACGAGCACGCCAGCTCCAGCAGCGGCTTGCCGTCCTGGCTGGCCTCGAGGTGGCGGGTGCTGAAGGCCCGGCCCGACCGCAAGGTCGCCACCCGGTAGGTGGTGTCGACCGCGGCCATCGCCGGGCGGAGGAAGTAGGCGTGCAACGAATGGAGCCGGCGATCGTCGGGTGCATCGCGCGTTGCCGCGATGATCGCCTGGGCCACCACGAACCCGCCGAAGAGGTAGTCGCCGAACCACGACGGTGCTTGGCCGACCAGTCCGTCGCCCTCGGGCCTGACGGTGAGGTAGGCCAGCGTCTCGGCCAGCACGTCGTCGTCGTCGTTCCCCATTGGACAACAACCTCCATGTCGGATTTCCGCCAGACCGGCGGCCGCAACAGTGCCACGCTTGCCTTTGTGCACGAGGACTTCGAGCGGTGTTACCGAGCCGTCCAGTCGAAGGATGCCCGCTTCGACGGGTGGTTCGTGACCGCGGTCGTGACCACGTCAATCTACTGCCGGCCGAGTTGCCCGGTCAGGCCGCCGAAGGCCAGCAACATGCGGTTCTATCCGACGGCGGCCGCGGCCCAGCACGCCGGATTCCGCGCCTGCAAGCGCTGCCGGCCCGATGCCACGCCGGGATCACCGGAATGGAACGTGCGGGCCGACGTCGTCGCCCGGGCCATGCGCTTGATCGCCGACGGCGTCGTCGACCGCGACGGCGTGCCCGGCCTGGCCCGCCGTCTCGGCTACAGCGCCCGCCAGTTGGAGCGCCACCTGCTCTCCGAGGTCGGCGCCGGCCCGCTGGCCTTGGCCAGGGCCCAGCGGGCCCAGACGGCCAGGCTGTTGATCGAGACCACGGCCGTGCCCCTGGCCGAGGTCGCCTTCGCCGCCGGCTTCTCGAGCATCAGGCAGTTCAACGACACCGTGCGGGCGGTGTTCGCATTGACGCCGAGCGAGTTGCGCACGCGGGCCGCGGGCTCTGTCGTCCCGTCGCCGGGCACGCTGTCGTTGCGCCTTCCGTTCCGACGCCCGCTCTGCCCCGACAACCTCTTCGGCCACCTCGTGGCCACCGCCGTGCCCGGCTGCGAGGAATACCGCAACGGCGCCTACCGGCGGACGCTGCGGTTGCCCAACGGGTACGGCATCGTGGCCCTGACGCCCAAGCCCGACCACATCGCCTGCACCCTCGTGCTCGACGACCTCCGGGACGTGCCCACGGTCATCGCCCGTTGCCGCCGGCTGCTCGACCTCGACGCCGACCCGGAGGCCGTCGACGAGTTGCTGAGCCGGGACGAGCTCCTCGCACCCCATGTCGCAAAATCGCCAGGCCGCCGCGTTCCCCGCACGGTCGACGAAGGCGAGATGGCGGTTCGGGCGGTGCTCGGCCAACAGGTCTCGACGGCCGCGGCCAAGACCCACGCCGCCCGGCTCGTCGCTCGCTTCGGCAGGCCCATCGACGACCCCGCCGGTGGCCTCACCCACGTGTTCCCGACGCCGAAGCAGCTCACCCGGCTGCGGTCGACCGACCTGCGGGCGCCGGCTTCACGGCGTCATTCCGTCGCGGCCCTGGCTGCGGCGTTGGCCGACGGCTCGCTCGAACTCGGCGCGGGCACGGACTGGGGCCGGGCCCGTGATCGCCTGGCCAAGCTGCCCGGCATCGGACCGTGGACGATCGAGACGATCGCGATGCGCGTGCTCGGTGATCCCGACGCCTTCCCCGCCACCGACATGGGCGCGCGCAAGGGCGCGGCCGAACTCGACATGCCGGCCACGCCAGCGGCGTTCGCGGCCCGGGCCGAACGGTGGCGGCCGTGGCGGGCGTACGCCGTCCAGTACCTGTGGGCGACCCAAGACCATCCCATCAACCGCTGGCCACCGGAGGTGCGCCCATGACGAAAACCCGCTACCGCGTGATCGACAGCCCGGTCGGGCCGCTGACGCTCGCGGGCTCCGACGACGACGTCCTCCGTCACTTGCGGATGGACGACCAGACCCACCCACCCTCGGATCGCGAGTCGTGGGTGCCCGACGACGGCGCCTTCCCGAAGGTGGTCGAGCAACTCGAGGCCTACTTCGCCGGCGAGCTCACCGAGTTCGACGTCGCCGTCGACCTGTCGGGCACGGCGTTCCAGAAGCGGGTGTGGGCGGCGTTGGTCGACATCCCCTACGGCCGGACGGCGTCGTACGGCGAGGTCGCGGCCGGCATCGGCCAGCCGGGCGCGTCGCGTGCGGTCGGCCTGGCCAACGGGCGGAACCCGGTGGCCATCATCGTGCCGTGCCATCGGGTCATCGGGTCGACGGGCACGCTGACGGGTTACGGCGGCGGGTTGCACCGCAAGCGCCTGCTGCTCGACCTCGAGCGCCAGGGGCCCGGCCTGTTGTGACCGCCGCGGCGTAACGTCGGCGGGCAGATGCCCAAGACGCTCGCCGTCGTCGTCAGCGATGTCCACATCGGCACCGGCGGGCCGACGGTTTGGTACCAGCCGGCGGTACACCAGTCGTCGTTGGCCACCATCCTCGACTGGGTGGTGGCGAACGCCGACGACGTGCGCGAGCTGATCCTGCTCGGCGACGTGTTCGACTTCTGGACGTACCCGCCAGACGAGCGGCCGCCGACGCTGGCCGGCATCGTGGACGCCAACCCGGTGATCCTCGGTCGCGACGGGCGGCTGGCGGCGGCGGTGGCCGCGCTCGACGGTTCGGTGTCGTACCTGCTCGGCAACCACGACGCCACGGTGTCGGCGGCCGACCTGGCGGCCTTGCGATCGTCGGTTGGTCCTGTGCGCCTGGCGCCGCCGGTACACGTGTTGGCCGGAGCCGGGTCGGGGCGGCGGACGGTCTTCGCCCACGGCCACACGTGGACGATGTTCAACGCGCCCGATCCTTCGTCGCCGTGGGACTCGTTGCCCGTGGGCTACTTCGTGACCCGGGCGGTGGCCCACCAGATGGCTCGTTCGCTGGCGCCGGGGCAGACGGTGGCCGACGTGTCGAACCAGGGCGCGCCCAACGGCCTCGACCTGCGCCAGTTCCTGCGTTCGTTGGCCGGGCCCCGTGGGCTCGGGCCTTCGATCTCCCGAATGCTGCTCGATTACGTGGCCACGCTGGCCGGGCTGGGCGACGACGTGCCCATCGTCCTCGCCGACGGTTCGGTGGCCACGTTGGCGATGGCGAAGGAGGTGTACGCCCCGCTGTTCCGGCGTTGGGTCGGCAAGGAGGGCGGCATCGTGGGCGCCACCCGGGCGGCGCTGGCCGACCAGTACGGCGACTACTTGGCTTGGTTCGCCCAGCGGCTGGCGCTGTCGGAGGGCGCCGAGCTGTGCGTGTTCGGCCACACCCACTTTCCCGTCGGCGGGCTGACGGTGTCGCCGGTCGACTACGTCAACAGCGGCTTCGCCTGCCCTTCGCTTCCGGACATGCCGGCCAAGGAGCCGACGTTCGTGGTCGTCGACCTCGAGTCGGCCACCGCCGAGGTCCGCCAGGTCGTCGACGGCTCGATCCTTCCCTACGACGCCCGCCGCATCCCGCCCATCGCCGCGCCCGCCCCCGACTTCTCGTGCTACGTCACCATCGAGAACCGGACGGGCGGCGTCTTCTCGCTCCTCGAACCTCTGCCGGCCCCGTCGGCCGGGCGATGGATCGTCCCGCCCCCCTCGGTCATCGCCCCGGGCGGGCGCGCCCGGGCCTGGCTCCAGGACAAGCTCGGCGTCGCCGGCTCCGGTGGCCGCTGCTCGTACCT
>JAXDPV010000075.1:0-6648 GCA_034668185.1 Actinomycetota bacterium | reverse complement strand
CCCAGGCCGGTGCTCAGGCGGTCGACGAGGAGGCCGGTACCGACCTCGACCAGTTGCGCCCTGAGGTCGTCCGCCGTCTGGTCGTCGCCGATGGGCACGACCTCGCAGGCGTACACCGGCCCGGTGTCGAGGCCGGGGTCGAGCTGCATGAGGCACACGCCGGTCTCGGCGTCGCCGGCCAGCAACGCCCGCTCGACCGGCGCCGCGCCCCGCCACCTCGGGAGCAACGAGAAGTGCAGGTTCACCATGGGCAAGGCGTCGAGCACGTGGGGCTTGACGAGCTTGCCGAAGGCCACGACCACGCCGAGGTCGGCATCGACGCCGGGGGCGATGGCGTCGTCGACCTTGTCGGTGACGGGGATGCCGTGGCCGAGGGCGGCTTGTTTGACCGGGCTCGGCTGGAGGGCGCCGCCCCTCCCCCGCTTGCGGTCGGGTTGGGTGACGACGAGGGCGACGTCGTGGCCCGCGGCGATGAGGGCCTCGAGCGGCGGCACCGCGGCCGCCGGGGTCCCGAGGTAGACGAGCCTCAGGAGATTTCCCGGTTGCGGAGGGCCTTCATGGCGGCCTTGCGCTGCTCGTCGTCGAGGTGCTCGAGCAGGAGGGTGCCGTCGAGGTGGTCGACCTCGTGCTGGAAGACCCGGGCTTCGTACTCGTCGGCCTCGATCGAGATCTCGTTGCCGTCGAGGTCGTAGCCGGTGAGGTGGATCTCCTTGGGCCGCACGATGGTGAAGTAGAGGCCGGGTACCGAGAGGCAACCCTCTTCGAACTCCCACTCGCCCCGGCTGTCGGAGATGACCGGGTTGATCATGGTGCGGGCGCCGAGGCCGTCGTGGAGGTCGTAGACGAAGAGGCGCTTCTGTACGCCGACCTGGGGCGCGGCCAGGCCGACACCGGGCGCTTCGTACATGGTCTCGACCATGTCGTCGACCAGGCGGAGGAGGGCGCCGTCGACGTTAGTGACCTCGGCGGCGCGCTGCTTGAGCACGGGGTCGCCGAAGACACGGATGGAGTAGCCGGGCATCGGTGAGAGGCTACCGTCGGTCCGTGGCTACGCCGGAAGACCACTACTTCTCGGCCACGCCCGCGGTGGGCTCGTCCCGGCGGACGGTGCCGCTGGTGCTGCCCGACCTGTCGCTGTCGTTGGTCACCGATCGGGGCGTGTTCTCCGGGGACGCGGTCGACGCCGGGACCAAGCTGCTGCTGTCGACCGCGCCCATGCCATCCGTCGGCGGGGGTGCCGTGCTCGACCTCGGCTGCGGGTACGGGCCGATTGCGGTGACGGTGGCCCGGCGTTCGCCGGCCTCGACGGTGTGGGCCGTCGACGTGAACTCGCGGGCGTTGGCCTTGACGGCCGACAACGCTTTGTCCGCCGGGGTGAGCGAACGGGTGCGGGTGTCGTTGCCCGACGACGTGCCCTCGGACGTGACGTTCTCGGCGATCTATTCCAACCCGCCGATCCGGGTGGGCAAGCCGGAGCTGCACTCGATGCTCACGACGTGGCTCGGCCGGCTCGCTCCCGATGGCGCCGCCTGGCTGGTGGTCCACAAGCATTTGGGCAGCGACTCGTTGGCGACGTGGCTGTCGTCGGGTGGCTATGACGTTCGCCGGTTGTCGTCGCGGATGGGGTATCGCATCTTGGAGGTGCGGCCGGCGTGACCGATCGCCACCTCTCGACGACGGAGGGCAAGCGGCTGCACCGCGAATGGCGGCGGCGCACGGAGGCCCCGCTCGGGCTGTTGCTCGACAGCGTGCAGACCCCGTTCAACGTGGGGGCGATCCTGCGGACGGCGGCGTCGTTCCGGGTCGACCACCTGTGGTTGGCGGGAGCGTCAGCCACGCCCGACCACGAGAAGACCCGCAAGACCTCGTTGGGTACGGAGCGGTTGGTGCCGTGGTCGGTCGTGGCCACCGTGGCCGAGGGCGCGGCCGCGGCCCGGGCGTTGGGCATGACGATCGTCGGCATCGAGCTCACCCGGGGCGCGGTCGCCTTGTCGGACGTCGACCTGGGCTCGGGCACGTGCCTCGTCCTCGGCCACGAGTCCCACGGGCTGTCGTCGGCGGCGCTGGCCGCGTGCGACTCGTTCGCCTACGTCCCCACGCCGGGCAAGGTCGGTTCGCTCAACGTCGCCACCGCCGCCGCCATCGCGCTCTACGAAGCCCGGCGGCAAGAATGGTCACAGGCGGAGGGGGTCGACCTCGATGCGGAGCCTTCCGGCGGGGCGGCCGGCGGCGGCGAGGGCATCGGCTAGCGCTTTCGAGGACGGGGCCCGCAAGAGCCAGCGGCCGTCGTCGGGGCCGAGGGCCTCGATCCCTTCGATGCGCTCGATCAGCTCGGGGGCCGAGGGGCCGGAGACGAGGGCGAGGGCGGCGAAGGGCGGGAAGCGCAGCAACTTCCTGCGTTCGGCTTCGGGGCCGTGGAGCCGGCCGGGGTCGCCGTGCAAGGCGGCGTCGAGGACTTCGTGCTTGGGGAGGCGGGTCTGCACCAACACCCGGCCGCCGTCGTGGCGACCACCGACGAGCCGGCCCGCCCTCGCCAGGAGCGCGAGCGCCTGTTCGGCGGCGCGGTAGCGCGGGGCCAGCAGCTCCTGGTCGAAGTCGAGGAAGGCGACCAGGTCCGCCTTGGGGGCGCGGTGCAACACCGCCTCGGTGCCGACGAGGATCGGTGCGGTCGGGAGCTCGCCGGTCTCGGCCGTGACCTCGCCGACCGGGCGGCCGGCCAAGGCTTCGAGCTCTTCGCGCACGCGGGTGACGCCGAGGCGCAGCGACTTCATCTTGGTCGCCCCGCAGGCCAGGCAGATCGGTGGGCGGGTGGCCCCGCACGCCGAGCAGGCGAGCCCGTCGTCGACCAAGGACAACGCCGACGCGCAGCGCTCGCACCTGGCCAACTCACCGCAGGCGGCGCAGGCCAGGAGGCGGGCCCGGCCCTTGCGGTTGAGGACGCACACCACCCGCTCGTGATGGCGCAATGCGCTGGCGAACCGTTCGGAGAACAGGCCGGTGCGGGGGTCGTCGGCGCGGCGGTCGACGACGTCGAGCACCGGCCACCCGGCCCGCTCCTCGGAACGGCTGGGCACGACCACGGTGGGCACGGCCGCGGTCATGGCCAGGTCGGGGCAGGGCGACAGGACCGTGCACGGCACCCCCGCCCGCCGCGCCCTTTCGATGGCGACGTCGCGCGCGTGCCACGTCGGCGCCCGCTCCTCCTGGTAGCCCTCGTCGTGACCATCGACCACGACCACCGCGGCGATCGCCGGCATCGGGGCCCACGCCGCCGCCCGCGCCCCGACCACGCTCACGCCCCCCGCCCGCGCCTGGGCCCAATCCCGGGGATGCGACGCCACCGCCACCCCCTCGGCCCGCAACCGCCGCACCGCGTTGGCCGCCTCGACCGCCGACGGATAGAGGATGAGCGCAGGCCCCGATCGTGCCGCTTCCAACACGTACCCGAACACGTCCCCTGCCGGCGGGATACGCACGATCCGCGCCGCGCCCTCGGCCCGACCCGCGCTCGGCCCCGCCGGCGGAAGCCCTCGGACCGCAAACGGCGGCGACGCCGTCCCCAGCAGCGACGCCCGTCTCCCCGCCCACCGCCACGCCGCCCACTCGGCCAGCGCGATCACGTCCTCCGGCGGCCCCCAACCGGTCACTTTCGCCAGCGGCAGCAGCCTCCTCCCCCCGCTGTTGGGTGCCAGATCTGACGCCAGGGCGTGAGCTGGGGGACCCAAAACCCAGCCGCCGACTCGGCGGCCGTGGAGCGAGACCCGTACCAACGTGCCGGGGCGGACGTCGGGGTCCATGGACGGCGGGACCGAGTAGTCGAACACCTTGTCGATGGCCGGCACGTCGGGGAGGACCCCGACGATGCGGCCATCAGGGGTCAAAGGCCCAGCGCCGACTTCACGTCCGCCAGCTTGGTCGTCCGCTCCCACGTGAAGTCCTTGTCGGACCGGCCGAAGTGGCCGTAGGCGGCGGTCCGCTTGTAGATCGGGCGCCGCAAGTCGAGTTCCTTGATGATGGCCGCAGGCCGGAGGTCGAACACGTCCTGCACCATCGAAGAGATCTTGGCCGGGTCGACCGACTCAGTGCCGAAGGTCTCGACCATGACCGACACCGGCCGGGCCACGCCGATGGCGTAGGCGACCTGGATCTCGCACTTGCGGGCGGCGCCGGCCTCGACGATGTGCTTGGCCACCCAACGGGCGGCGTAGGCGGCCGAGCGGTCGACCTTCGACGGGTCCTTGCCGGAGAACGCACCGCCACCGTGGCGGGCGGCGCCGCCATAGGTGTCGACGATGATCTTGCGCCCGGTCAAGCCGGTGTCGGCGTGGGGCCCGCCCAGCTCGAACGTGCCCGTGGGGTTGGCCAGTACCTCGTAAGGATCGGAGGCGAACTCGGCCGGCAGCATCGGGTGAATGACGTGCTCCCGCAGGTCAGGCGCCAGCAGCGTGTCGATGTCGATGCCGGGCGCGTGCTGGGTCGAGATGAGCACCGTCTTCAGCCGAACCGGCCGCCCGCCCTCGTAGTCGAAGGTGACCTGGGTCTTGCCGTCGGGCCGCAGGTACGGGAGCACCTCGGCCTTGCGCACCTCGGCCAGGCGGTGGGCCATGCGGTGGGCCAGCCAAATCGGCAGCGGCATGAGGTCGGGCGTCTCGTCGCACGCGTACCCGAACATCATCCCCTGGTCGCCGGCGCCCTGGGCATTGATGATGTCCTCGCCGCTCGTCCCCGTACGCACCTCCATGGCGATGTCGACGCCCTGGGCGATGTTTGGCGATTGCTCGTCGATGGCCGTGACCACGCCGCAGGTGTTGCCGTCGAAGCCGTAGGACTCACGGTCGTAGCCGATGCCGCACACGGTCTCCCGCACGACCCGCGAGATGTCGACGTAGGCGGTGGTGGTGATCTCGCCGGCCACCACGACCAACCCCGTCGTCAGCAGCGACTCGCACGCCACCCGGGCGTTCGGGTCCTGTTCGAGGATGGCGTCGAGGATGGCGTCGGACACCTGGTCGGCCATCTTGTCGGGGTGACCCTCGGTCACGGACTCGGAAGTGAAGGTGAAGCGGTCGGTCACGGTCGGTCCTTGTTTCGTTGTCGGATATCGGTCACGGCGTCGAGCAACGCCCTGGCCACCTGGCGCTTGTCGGAAAGGGGGACATCCTGCACGCTCCCATCGGCGCGCAACAGGATCACTTCGTTGGTGTCGTGCTCGAACCCTGCGCCCGGCGCCGACACGTCGTTGGCCACGATGAGGTCGAGGCGCTTGCGCCGCAGCTTGGACTCGGCGTTGGCCCGCACGTCGTCGGTCTCGGCGGCGAAGCCCACGAGCACCTGGCCCGCGGGCTTGGCGTTGCCCAGGTCGACGAGGAAGTCGTGGGTCGGCTCGAGGATGATCTCGGGCGGGCCCTCGTCCTTCTTGAGCTTGCGTTCGGGCGGGGCCTTCGGGCGGAAGTCGGCCACGGCCGCGGCCATGACGATGACGTCGAAGTCGCCTTGGCGAGGCACGACCGCGCGCTCCATCTCGGCCGCGGTTGCCACCGCCACGACCTCGACGGCGGAAGACACCGGCCGATCGACGGTCGTGACCAAGGTGACCGACGCGCCCCGCGCCAACGCCTCTTCCGCGATCGCATAACCCTGCTTGCCCGACGACCGGTTGGAGATGACTCGGACGGCGTCGATGGGTTCGCGGGTGCCGCCGGCGGTGACCAACACCCGCACGCCGTCGAGGTCGCGGGGCCCGAGCACCCGCTCGATGGCGGCGACGATGTCGGCGGGCTCGGCCAGACGACCCGCGCCCACGTCGCCCCCGGCCAACCGGCCGACCGCGGGTTCGAGCACGTGGACGCCCCGCCGGCGCAAGGTGGCCAGGTTCTCCTGCACCGCGGCGTGTTCCCACATCTCGGTGTGCATGGCCGGGCAGACCAATACCGGCGCACGCGTCGCCAACAGCGTCGCCGTCAACAGGTCGTCGGAGATGCCGGCGGCGTACTTGCCCAAGACCCGGGCGGTGCACGGCGCGATCACGACGACGTCGGCGGACTGCCCGAGCATCGTGTGCGGGATCGGCGACCCCGCGGGGTCGTCCCACAACGAGGTGCGGACCGGCTCGGAGGCCAGGGCCGAGAACGTGACCGCGCCCACGAACCGGGTGGCGTCCTCGGTGAGCACCGGGGACACGATGGCCCCGGCGTCGACGAGACGGCGGCAGACCTCGACCGCCTTGTAGGCGGCGATGCCCCCGGACACGCCGAGGACGACGCGCTTTCCAGCCAGGCTCACGATGACCGCCCCGCGCCTCGGCGGAGGGCTACTCCGCCGCTCCCTCGGTGTCGGCGTCTTCCTCCACCGGATCGGGCCGGGTGTAGGTGATCTTGTCGGCGGCGATCTCCTCCAGGGAGATCGACATCGGCTTCCGGGAAACGGTCGCCACCTGGGGCGGGACGATGGCGCCGAGGCCCTCGCCGAGCTGGTTGAAGTACGAGTTGATCTCCCTGGCCCGGCGGGCGGACAGGGTCACCAGCGTGAACTTGGAGTCCACCCTGTTGAGCAGCTCTTCGATCTGCGGGTCCATCATCGTGGCGCGCCGCTGCTGGGCCATGGCTATCTCCGGGGGGTGGGCGAATTGCGGTAGCCGTCGAGTATAGA
>JAXDPV010000074.1:0-12422 GCA_034668185.1 Actinomycetota bacterium | reverse complement strand
AATACTACGTCACCCTGCACTCCAAGGCCGAGGACGACCACGGCCTCGAGGTTCCGATCGGCCCCGGCGAGTTCCACACCTTCGCGGTGAGCTGGGACGCCAGGAACGTCGTCTGGTTCGTCGACGGCCGCGAGGTCGAGCTCACGCCCAAGGAGTTCGGCTTCCTCGCCCTGCTGGCCCGCCACCCCGGCCGGGTGCTGACCCACCGCACGATCCTGCAGGAGGTGTGGGGCCCGGAGTACGGCACCGAGAGCCAGTACCTGCGCGTCTACGCCAGCCAGATCCGCAAGAAGATCGCCGACGACCCGGCCTCGCCCCGGCTCGTCACCGCCCCCGGCGTCGGTTACCGCTTGGTGGACTCCGCCGAGTCGAACGCCGAACCCACGTGATACGGCACCGACGTGACGATGGTGTTCTCCCGGAACAGCAGCGCGACCTTGAGGGCGCCTGCGCTCTGGTTGTGCAGGAGCTGCGTCGGTGACAGCAACTTGCCGGTGACGAACTCCGGGATGATCACGGTGATGATGTCGTCGTTCCAGCGATCGTCGAGGTCGTCGAGGTATGCCTCGACCGCCGGCGGCAGCTCACGGTAGGGCGAGTTCACCACCTCCAACGGCACGCCGAAGTCGAACTCGGCCCACTGCTGCTCCATGCGCTCGCGATCCTCGTCGTCGTAGGCGACGTACAGCGCGGTGATGTGGTTGGGCCGCAGCGACTTGCCGTACTGGATGGCCTTGACGACCCCGCGGTGCACCCGGCCGACGAGGATGACGACGGTGTTGTTGCCGGCGTTGGGCCGCACCTCGGCCGGCGTGATGGCCAGCACCCGTTCGAGCCGGTCGTAATGGCGGCGGATGGCAAGGAAGACCGAGATGATCATCGGCAGCACCACGATCGGGATCCACGCGCCGCTGGTGAACTTGGTGGTGGCCACGACCAGGAGCACGCCGCACGTGACCGCCGAGCCCACGCCGCTGGTGATGGCGCCGAGGCGCCAACCCTTGTCGCGGTGGCGCCGCTGGTACACGACCATGCCGAACTGGCTCAGGGTGAAGGAGGTGAACACGCCCACGGCGTACAGCGGGATCAGCGCGGTGGTGATGCCGCCGAACACGATGATCAGGCCCGACGCCATCAGCGCGAGGAAGAGGATGCCGTTGGAGAACACCAGGCGGTCGCCGCGGTTGGCGAACTGCCTCGGGAGGTAGCCGTCCCGGGACAGGATCGACGCGAGCCGGGGGAAGTCGGCGTAGGCGGTGTTGGCGGCCAGGGTGAGGATGGCGGCGGTGGCGAACTGGAGGGCGACGTACAGCGGCCCGCCGCCGAACACCGCCCGGCCCATCTGGGAGAAGACCGTCTCCTCGTTGCTCGGGTACGGGTGCAGGTGGTGGGCGAGCACGGCGGTGCCGAAGAACAGCGTGCCGAGGATGATCGCCATCCACATGAGGGTGGTGGCCGCGTTCTTGGCCGACGGCTTGCGGAAGGCGGGCACGCCGTCGGCGATGGCCTCGATACCGGTGAGGGCGACCGCGCCCGACGAGAACCCCTTCAAGAGAAGGAAGAGGCTGAGCGACCCGCCGGCCGTGCGGGCGCCCTCGAACTTGTGGGGGTCGAAGGCCACGTCGGCCAGGGGCGTGCCCACCAGCTCCCGGAACAGGCCGTAGCCCACGAGCAGGGCCAGGAGGATGATGTAGGAGTAGGTGGGCACGGCGAAGATCGAGCCCGACTCCTTGAGGCCGCGCAGGTTCAGCAGGGTGATGAAGGCGATGAGGCCGAGGCCGAGCAGCACCCGCTTGTTCTCGAGGTGCTGGAACGCCGGCATCGACACGATGGCCGCCACCCCGGCCGACACCGACACGGCCACGGTGAGGATGTAGTCGACGAGGATCGAGGCGCCGGCCACCAGCGAGGGCACCTTGCCCAGGTTCTCCCGGCTGACGATGTAGGAGCCGCCGCCCTGGGGGTAGGCGAAGATCGTGCGCCGGTACGAGGTCACGACGATGACCAGCAGGGCGGCGACGGCGAAGGCGATGGGGACGAGGGTGTTGAGCCCCAGGGCCAGGCTCGACGCGCCCAGGGCGGTGACGAAGAGGATCTCCTCGCTGGCGTAGGCCGTGGACGAGATGGCGTCGGACGAGAACACCGCCAGGGCGATGACCTTGGGGATCCGCTGGTGCTCCTGCTGGTCGCTCGCCAGCGGCCGGCCGACGAGCAATCGCTTCAGCAGGGTGAACACGGGTGGGCACGATACGCCGTCCGTTTGCGCGGACGCGCCAAGGAGGAGTCAACTACGCAGCCATGCACGTGATTGTGTTGGGGTGCGGGAGGACAGGAGCCAAGCTCGCGACCGAGCTGGACTCGTCCGACCACACCGTCGCCGTCGTCGACCGGGACCGTGATGCCTTCCGCCGGCTGCCCGAACGCTTCACCGGGCGGGCCGTCCTCGGCAACGTCATCAACCGGTCCGTGCTGGAGCAGGCCGGGATCGCCGAGGCCGAGGCCGTGGCCGCGGTCACCTCGGGCGACAACTCGAACATCGTCGCCGCCCGGATCGCCCGCGAGACCTACGAGATCCGCAACGTCGTCGCCCGGATCAAGGACCCCCGCCGGGCCGAGATCTACCAGCGGCTCGGCATCCCCACGGTGGCCACGCTGACCTGGACGACCAACCAGGTGCTGCGGCGGTTGTTCCGCGAGCAGACCGAGATCGACTGGACCGACAGCTCGGGCCAGCTCCACCTGGTCGAGCACGACCTGCCCGACGCCTGGGCCGGGCACCGGCTCGACACGCTGCACGACCACGCCCTCGACCACTACCGCCTGGTCGCCGTCACCCGGGCGGGCGAGGCCCGGCTGTTCGTGGCCGGCATGGTCGGCCAGGAGGGCGACATCCTCCACCTGATGGTGCGTGACGACGCCACCGCTGAGCTCGAGAAGATCCTCGTCGAAGGGGGCGAACACGCATGAAGGTGGCCATCGCCGGCGCCGGTGCCGTCGGGACGTTCGTCGCCTCCGACCTGGCCAGCGCCGACCACACGGTCCTGTTGATCGAGAAGAGCCCCGACCTGGTCGCCCGGCTGCGGCCGACGATCGACGTCCAGTGGTTCGTGGGCGACGCCTGCGAGGTGTCGAACCTCCAGGAGGCGGGGATCGCCGACGCCGACGTGATGGTGGCCACCACCGGCGAGGACCAGGTGAACCTGGTGATCTCCCTCATCGCCAAGCAGGAGTTCGCCGTGCCCCGGGTCGTGGCCCGGGTCAACGACCCACGCAACAAGTGGCTGTTCAACGAGGCCTGGGGCGTCGACGTGTCGGTCTCGACCCCGCATTTGTTGACCGCGCTGATCGAGGAGGCCGTCTCCGTCGGCTCGTTGGTCCGGCTGCTCGAGTTCGAGGGCGGCGAGGCCCAGCTCATCGAGGTCACGCTGGCCGAGGACTCGCCGGCCCGCACCCGCTCGATCGCCGACCTCGGCGTCCCCCGCGACGCCACCATCGTCGCCGTCGTCCGGGGCGGCCACGTCGTCGTCCCCCGGGGCGACACCATCCTCCAGCCCGGCGACGAGGTGCTGGCCCTCGTCACCCCCGACTCAGAAGACGCCGTCAAGGGCATCCTCATCGGCGCCCCTAAGGGCTAGAGCAACTCGTACATCGGGTTGTAGACGAGCAGCCGGCCGCCGGGGCCGCTCGGCGACATGCGGCCGCTGAGCACCAACCGCTGGCCCGGCTTGATGCCGGCGATGCGGCGGCGGCCGGTGAACATGGCCACCAACTTCCCGTGGCCGTCGGTGATCGTGACCTCGAGCCAGGGCGTGCCGCCCGGCTTCTGGACGATGCGGACGCTCGCGATCTCGCCCACGACCGTGGCCGGTTGCCGGGGCACGACGCCGCTGATCGCCACCACGCCAGGACGGCCGGAGCAGAACTCGCGGAGCTGTTCCTCGTCGAGGACCTCGACGGGCGTGCGCAGCTTATGGAGCAGGTTCTTCAGAGCCATCGCTGCCGGTGTCCTGGAAGCCGCCGATGTCGAGGGGGTCGACGGGCGTGCACTGCATGGTGATGCGGACCGACGTGCCGTCGCCCGAGGAGTCGATCACGACCTCGTCGACGAGGGTGCGGATGAGCGGGATGCCGAGGCCCCGCTCGAAGTTGAGGCGGTCGGGGTCGGTGACCGGGGGATGCTCGGGCAGCGACTCGGGGTCGAAGCCGTGGCCCCGGTCCTCGATCGAGATCTCCAGCCGGTCGTCGAACTCGGCGCAGCGCACGACCACGCTGTCGTCGCTGTCGGCCGAACGGTGGGCCTCGATGGCGTTGGTGCAGGCCTCGGAGACGGCCACCTTGAGGTCGTCGATGCGGTCGTCGGCCAGGTCGCGCCTGGTCGAGGCCAACGACGACACCACCAACCGCGCCAGCGCGACGTACTCAGGACGCGCCGGAATCTCGAGCTCGATCGACTGGTCCACCCGCTCGCTCGGTACCTTGCCTACGCCGCGACGGCGGCGTCGACGGTGTCGTGGATCGAGAACACCTTGGTGAGGCCGGTGATTTCGAACACCTTCAGGATGCGGTGCTGGGTGCACACCAGGCTGAGGTCGCCGTTGTGGCTGCGCACCCGCTTGAGGCCACCCACCAGCACGCCGAGCCCGGTCGAGTCGAGGAACTCCACGCCTTCCAGGTTGACCACGATGCGGTGCTTGCCCTGGGTGACGAGCTCGACCAGCTTCTCCCGCAGGCGGGGCGCGGTGTAGACGTCGACCTCGCCCTTCACGGCCAGCACGGCGACGCCGTTCTGCTCGGTGACGTCGAGATCCAGATCCATGATCGACTCCCTCAGAAGTGCGACCGTGGCGCGCCTCGCGACGCGCCACGTGCTCGGTGAACAGCAACTTAGTACCCACCTGGCCGTATCGTCCTAACCCGTGGGGATCGATCCGCTGGAGGTCCTGCTCGGTTCGCTGAGCGATCGTGGCCAGCTCGTACACCTCGAGCGCATCCCGGCCCGGGCCGCGGTCCACGCCGCGCCGGCCCGGCCGCTGCCGCCGCTCCTGGCCGAGCGCCTCCCGCCCCTGTGGACCCACCAGGCCGCGGCCATCGACCTGGCCAGGGGCCGGCGGTCGGTGGCGGTGGTGACGGGCACGGGCTCGGGGAAGTCGCTGTGCTTCCAGGTGCCCATCGCCGAGGCCGTGCTGGAGTCGCCGGCCGACGCCTCGGCCCTGCTGTTGTACCCGACCAAAGCCCTGGCCCAGGACCAGCTCAGGGCGCTGTCCTCCCTCGAGGTGCCGGGGCTGGTGGCCGCGGCCTACGACGGCGACACCGACCCCGACACCCGGGCGTGGGTCCGCCGCCACGCCAACGTGGTCCTCACCAACCCCGACATGTTGCACGCCGGCATCCTCCCGAACCATGGGCGTTGGGCGAACTTCCTCATGCGGCTGCGGTACGTCGTGCTCGACGAGCTCCACACCCTGCGGGGCATCTTCGGGACCCACGTGGCCCACTTGATCAGGCGGCTGCGGCGGTTGTGCGCGCTATACGGCTCGTCGCCGACGTTCATCCTGGGCTCGGCCACGGTCGGTTCGCCGGGCGCGCTGGCGTCTGCGATCTGCGGGGTCGAGGTGGCCGAGGTGGTCGACGACGGCTCGCCCCGGGGGGAACGCCTCTTCGCCCTCTGGAACCCCCCGCTGCTGGAGTCCCGTTCCGGGACCCGGGGCTCGGGCAACGTGGAGACGGCGTCGCTGCTGGCCTCGCTGGTGGCCGGCGGGTACCACGGCATCGCCTTCACCCGGAGCCGCAAGGGCGCCGAGGTCGTGGCCGCCCGGGCCCGCCAAGCGCTGCCCGACGGCCTGGCCTCCAGCGTGCGGCCCTACCGCTCGGGGTACCTGGCGGCCGAGCGCCGCGAGATCGAGGACGAGCTGTTCTCCGGGCGGCTCCGGGGCGTGTCGGCCACCTCGGCCCTGGAGTTGGGCATCGACGTGGGCGGGCTCGACTTCTGCGTCTTGAACGGCTTCCCCGGCACCATCGCCTCGATGTGGCAGCAGGCCGGGCGGGCCGGTCGGGAGCAGCAACGTTCGCTGGCGGTGTTGGTCGCCGGCGACGACGCGTTGGATCAGTGGTTCGTGAACCACCCGGCCGAGCTCTTCCACCGCCCGCCCGAGCCCGTGATCGTGAACCCGTCGAACCCGTTCGTCCTCGGGCCCCACCTGGCCTGCGCCGCCTACGAGCTGCCGCTGACCCCCGACGACGACTCCTACTGGGGCGACGACCTCGACGACGGCATCCGTTCGTTGGTGTTGGAGGACACGCTCCGGCTGCGGGAGGGGCGGGCGGTGTACGCCGGCTTCGAGCGGCCGGCCCGTCTTGTCGGGTTGCGAACAGGGACGACGGGCGAGTTCTCCATCGTCGACGGCGACGGCGTGCTCATCGGCACGGTCGACGAGAGCCGGGCCTTCGGGGCCGTCCACCCGGGGGCGATCTATCTGCACCAGGGCCAGCACTACCGGGTGGCGCGGCTCGACATCGACGATCGGGCGGCGTGGGTGGAGGCCACCGACCCCGACGAGACGACCCAGACCCGATCCTCGACCTCGGTGGCCATCCTCTCGGAGGAGACGTCCGCGGCCGTGGGCGGGGCCCGGTTGTCGTTGGGTGCGGTCGAGGTGACCGAGCAGGTGACCGGGTACCGGCGGCTCTCGTTGCCCGCGGGTGAGACGTTGGGCGAGGTCGACCTCGACCTGCCGCCGACCTCGTTGATCACCCGGGCCTTCTGGTACACGGTCGACGTTTCTTTGTTGGCCGCCGCCGGGGTCGGGCCTCGGGCGGTGCCGGGAACACTGCACGCCGCCGAGCACGCCGGCATCGGGATGCTGCCCCTCTTCACCATCTGCGACCGGTGGGACGTCGGCGGCGTGTCGACCGCGCTGCAGGCCGACACCGGCCGGCCGACGATCGTGATCTACGACGGTTACCCCGGCGGGGCCGGCATCGCCGAGCTCGGCTTCGCCGCCGGCCGCCGCCACTTGGAAGCGACGCTCGAGGCCATCGCCACCTGCCCCTGCGAGGCCGGTTGCCCGTCGTGCGTCCAGTCGCCCAAGTGCGGCAACCTCAACGACCCCCTCGACAAGCTCGGCGCGGTCGCCTTCCTCCGAACCGTCCTCGCCGGCTGACGCCGTTTGTGAACGCTCAGGCCGGGATACCGGCCTGGACGTTCACAGACCGGCGGGCGCGGCGGGCGATCAGCCACCCGAGGCCGGCGACGACGGCGAGGGGCAGGAGATAGCCGAGGGCGACGATCAGGCCGGCGGCTATGGCCTCGGCCCCGTGCAGGGCCCGGCCCCAACTGGTGGCGAGGGGCGACCGCGCCTTGGGCGCTTCGACGACGGCCACGCCCGGCTCGCTGACGCTGACGGTGATCGTCGAGAAGGCGACGGCGTCGGTCAGCCGCGCCTGCTCGGACGTGAGGCGCTCGATCTGCTCGCGCACCTGGCTGAGCTGGTCCTGCACCTGGATGGTCTCGCCGATCGTCTTGGCCTTGCCCATGATGAGGCGGATCGCGGCTTCCTGGGTGCCGAGGTTCTCGAGGCGGGCGTGGAGGTCGGCCAGGGTGCCGCCCATGTCCTCGCCCTTGAGGTCTTCGTTGGTGACCTTGCCGAGGTCGGCGAGCTGGCGCCTGGCGTCGTCGAAGCGGTCGGCCGGGATGCGCAACACCACGGTGCCGGTGGCCGAGGACGACGACGATGACGAGGACACGAAGCCGCCGTTGTTGGCGGCGATGGTGGCCACCTGCGAGAAGGCCGACGAGAACGCGCCCTTCTTGACCTCGACGGACAGGCTCCCGGTCTTCACGATCTTGGGGGCGCCGAGGCCGGCCGGCAGGGTGTTGTCCACCGCTTGGCCTGCGGGCGCCCCGCCCGGCGCTGCGCCCGCCCCAGCCACGCGCGCCTGGCGGGCGGTGAACCCGTCGGCCGACGCCGCGGTGGGGCTTTCGCCGCCGCCGCCGACGGGACGGGCCAACTGCACCGTGGGCCGGCTCGATCCTGCTGGGCCCCGCACCACCTGGCCCAGGGCGGCGGTGGCGCCGATGCCGACCACCGCCACCATCACCAGCAAGGTGTTGCGCCGCCACCGCCGCCGCGATCCTGTCTCGGTCATGGCCTGTCCCCCGTCCGTTCGTCGGTGCGGGTTGGACGGCGACCGCGGCCTCGCGGTTCCCGGCGGTCGCTCAGCCGATGGGGACGTCGAGGGGCGAGAGGTCGATGGCCTCGCGCTCGGCCCGCCGCCGGGTGCGCCGGTGGGCGGACGACGCTGCGTCGGCGGGCACGGTCTCGGCGGCCAAGGCCCCTGGCTCCAGGGGTTCGAGGGGTTCGAGGGCTTCGAGCAGGTCGACCCGCTTGACCTCGCCCCGCACGAACAAGAGCGACATCGACATCACGAACAGCAGGAGCCCGCCGCCGAGGAAGCCGAACGAGCGCCGGCGCTCGCTGCCGTCGTCGATCGGCGCGCCGAGGTTGCGGGCCGACTCGCCGGCCGTGGGCTGTGAACCGTCGTCGACCACGGGCTGGTCGCCCACTTGGAAGGGCAGGGTCTCGCCGAAGCCCGGGTCGGCCTCGGCCGTCTTGACGTCGGTGGCCCGGCGGCGGGAGTCGAGGAGGGCGGCGAAGCTCGACAGGTCGATCGTGCCCGCCGATCCAGGCCCGGTGGCACCGCCGGGTGTGGTCGCGGTCCCGGTCGATGAGCCCGAGCCGCTGCCCGATCCGCCTCCGGTCGCTGTGCCCGAACCGCTGCCGCTTCCGCTCCCGGTCGAGCCTCCGCCCGTCCCGCCCGGTGCGGTCGTCGTGGTCGCGGCTCCCGGCGGGGCCGTCGTCGTCGGCGTGTTCGGGCTGGCGACGGTGACGCTGTCGGTCGAGTCCGCGCTGTAAATCTCCGGCGCGCCGTTGCCGTCGGGCCGGATCGCCCGGACGGCGTAGATGTAGTTGCCCGGGCCCACGCCGGTGTCGCTGGTCTTGCGGACGGCCGCGGTGGTGGAGGCGACCTTGGTCAGCGTGCTCGAGCTCGACGTCCGCCGCCAGACCTCGTAGCCCTGGATGTCGGGCTCGGGGTTGGCGTTCCACGTGACGTCGACCTGCTTGCTGCTGACGGCCACCGCCGACACGCCGCTGGGCGGGGCCGGCGGGACTTCGATGGTGAAGCGCCGCACCCGCACGGTGGTCTGGTTCTGGTCGCCCTGGGCGATGATCGACGCTTGGTAGCGCCCGTTCCTCGGGAACACCTGGCTCCAGTTGAACGGCTGCTCGTTGGGGCTCGGGCTCACGAGGTTGGGCGAGTTCGGCGGGGCGTCGTAGCTGGCCGAGCAGGACACCAGGTCGACGTGGACGTTGAGGAGCTGCGGTTTGCTGCCCAATAGCGGCGTCGGCCCGTTGTGCTGTGCCGTCCCCGAGAACGGCACCTCGCTCGACTTGAACGCCGGCGGATTGTCCGACGTCGGCGAGTTCACCGTGAGCCGGATCTGCGAGTCGCTGTCGGTGGCGTTGCACGGGTTGGCCGTCTGCGCGGCCGCGCCGGTCAGGAGGGCGGGCCCGGCCGACGCCAGCGTGACCGCCAGCGCGACCAACAGACGGGCCCGGCGCGGGGTCACGCCTGCTGGCCTACGCCCTTGGTCAGGGTCGCCTGGACCACCAGCCGGCGGGCGGCCGAGCCCTTCGGGTGGCAGGTGGTGAGGGTGAGCATCTGCTTCGACGGGTCGTTGCGGACGACCGAGGTGTCGTTGGGGAAGATCACCCGGGGTTCGGCCGTGACCTCGTAGGTGCAGGTGCCGATGGGCGTCTTCAGGATGATGACGTCGCCCATCTTCAGCCGGTCGAGTTGGTTGAAGGGCTTGCCGTAGGTCGTGCGGTGGCCGGCGATGCCGACGTTGCCGGCCTCGCACGGCAGGGGCGTGCTCGGGTAGTGGCCGGCCCCGGCCCGGAGCGCGCTCGCCGACGTTCCTTCCACCACCACGGTGTCGACGCCGATGGAGGGGATCTTGATGTTCGTCAGGGCGTCGCCGTCGGTGAGCTTGCGGGCCTGGTAGGCCTGCTTGAGTTCGGGGCTGGCGATCTCCCGGTCGAGCCGGCTCTGGGTGCGGTCGTGGACGACGTTGGTGTACACGGGGTAGCCGAGCACGCCGACGGCGGACGCCAGCAGGACGACGGACAGCACCGACAAACCCCGTCTGGCCCAGGGGTTGGCGCGGAGGAAGCGGATCACGGGGTCCACGGCGACATCACCTCAAGCACTGGAGAGTAGCGAAGGCCCCGGAGCCATTGGCCCCGGGGCCTTCGCCCACGTCAGGTTGTTCGGGACTGCGTTGGGCTCAGTGCGAGCGGACGAGCGCCCGGCGGCTGAGCACCGCGAGGGCCAGGCCGAGGGCGCCGACGATCGGCATCCACGGGGTGCCACCGGTGCGGGGCAGCTCACGGGGCACGTCGGGCGTGACCACGTTGTCCGGGGTGCCGGGGGCGCTGAGCTGGTTGGTGACGGCGGGGGCACCGCCGACGCCGGCCTCGGCGTGGGCCAGCTCCAGGAGGATGCCACCGTCGAGCTGCGGCGCCAGCGTCCCGATGTTCTTCAGGGCGTGGATCTTGACCGCATCGGCGATCGCACCCACGGTGCCGTCGGCGTTGGACACGGCCCGGCCGCTGGCAACGGCGATGCGGGTCTCGAACGGCGTGCCGTAGAGGACGCAGAACTCGTTGGGAGCGTCAGGGCAAGCCTTGACGATGGTGGCGACAACCGGGTCGACAGCGGCGTTCAAGGCCGGGATCAGCGCCGGGGTCACGCCCGGGATCACCTGGATCTCCTTGAAGTTCACGCCCAGCACCTTGCCGAGGGCGTCGGTCGTGGGCGTGTTGATCCGGATGGTGACGATCGCCGGGTCGTAGACGGGCGTGCCGCTCTTGCCGGTGACCCGGTCGTACGTGGCGGTGGCCTTGGCCGAGCCAATGACGATCTCGACCAGGTTCTGCGTGACCGTGCCGCCTGCGGCCAGCGGGAGCTGGACGGGCAGGAGGCCGAGGACGCCGCCGGCCGAGGTGGCCGTCGAGGTGACGGTCGAGCCGTTGGTGACGACCTCGGACCTCGAGGTGCCGACCTTCAGGTCGAGGGTCTTGGTCGACTGCAGGCGGGTCAGCATCTCGCCGATGGTGTCGTCGAGCTTGAGGTCGGGCACGGCGCTGTTGGTCGAGGAGACCTGCTTGTTGACCGTGTCGAGGCCGCCGAGCAGCGTGCCGACGACCGTGTCCTTCACCGTGGCGATGGGGGCCAGAGTCGGGCTCGACAGGACGGTGTTGGCAGTGACGTCGACGTTGAGCACCGAAGCCTCGCTCAGCGAGTGCGGCTGGCCATTGACGACTTCAGCGAGCGACGACGAGCACGCGGCGCCGATCGCGAGGAGGGGCGCGAGCGCCGCCTTGACGTCGGGCGGCAGGTCGATGTCGGAGCACACCTTCGTCTTGGTGTCGTTCTTGTTGTCGCCCGAGACCTCGGCCTTGGTCGAGTTGGGACTGAAGACCGGAAGGCCGAGCGAGCCGGCGCCTTCCGAAGCGGCCTTGAGGGTGCTGTCGAGCTTGGCGCTCGACACACCGGAGCTGGCCGAGATGGAAGCCACCCTCAGCACGAGCGCCCGGCCGGCAGCACTGCCGACGTAGGTCTCGGGCGATACCACGGTGGTCTCGGCCGAGGCGGACGGCCCGCCGATCATCGAGCTCAGGAGAAGGCCGGCCACAGCCATCCCTCCGACCCGTCGAATCGTTCGCATCTTGCTCCTCGTCGTCTAGGCCCCGACCGGGCCGGCTGGGATGCTATCTAGTCCTACCGGGTGTCTCTGACACCCCTCATTCGCAGGATTCGCTTCTTGCGATGCGGTTCCTGCTGGTTTTGTGAAGCAGCCGATGTTTCTGCTTGTTTCTTGTCCTCGTTCGGACCGCATTGCGGCTTTTGCCCGAAGTTGCACGGCGGGGCAGAGCGGTCCGACGATGGGAACGTCAGTCGCCGAGCGGTAGTGCAGCTCGACGGTGACCATGTCAGTCCCTCCCCGATAACTAGTCTCGGTCCGAACATCGTTCGGCTTGAGTGGTCCCGCGTTGGTTGCCGCGAAGCGGACATTTGCCGGTGATGGGTCAACCGCCGCGGCCCTCGCTGCCGCCCTGGCGGCGTTCACGACCAAGATCTGATCCCGGGCCACGAGGGTCACCTGGACGGCGGCGAGCAGGAGCATCACGACCAGCGGGACGACCAGGGCGAGCTCGGTGGCCGCTTGGCCCTGGTCGTCCCTCGCGGTCTTCACGGCTGCGCCGTCATCGCGTCGCCGTGGCGCGGTCGAGGAGTTGGCCGAACACGGCGTCGAGGAGTTTGGCCACGACGTTGGTCTTGGTCGCCCAGCTCACGACGAG
>JAXDPV010000073.1:0-7939 GCA_034668185.1 Actinomycetota bacterium | reverse complement strand
CGAACCGGCCGAACTCCTCGAGGATCGTCTGCACCGCGTCGAGGTCGGTGACGGCGCCACCGCCGCATGACCGCATGGCGCGCAGGATGTCGTTGACGGGCGGGGTGAAGGCCTCGCTCATGGCTAGTGCTCCGTGGCGACCTGGTCGAAGAGGCCAACCAGGTGACGGCGCACGAGCTTGCCGAGCTCGGAGTACGGCAGCTCGTCGACGATGCGGATGCTGGCCGGCGCCTTCGACGACCTGAGCCGTTCGAGGCTCCACGCCTTGAGCTCGGCCTCGGTGACGCCGGGACTGCCGACGACCACGGCCGCGGCCACCACCTGGCCCCACTCGGGGTCGGGGACGCCGACGACGCCGACGTCGGCGACGCCAGGGTGCTCGAGGAGCACAGCCTCGATCTCGGCCGGCGCGATGTTCTCGCCGCCGCGGATGATGGTGTCGTCGCCCCTGCCCTCGACGAACAGGTAGCCGTCGTCGTCGACCCAACCGAGGTCGCGGGTGGCGAACCAACCCTCGGCGTCGAGGACGGAGCCGGCGTCGTACTCACCCGAGACCTGGGGCCCGCGTACCTTCACCTCGCCGACCTCGCCCGCGGGCAGGAGGTTGCCCTCCGGGCCGAACACCCCGACCTCGACGCCGGGGAGGATCTTGCCGACCGACGACAGCCGGCGCACGGCGACGGGGTCGCCGGCACGGGCGCCGTCGTGGTCGTCGGGACCGAGCAGCGCGATGGTCGAGCTCGTCTCGGTGAGCCCGTAGGCGTTGACGAAACCGACCCCGGCGAACTGCTCGAGGGCGGCGGCGATCACCGGCGCCGGCGTCTTGGCCCCGCCGTAGGAGATGGCCCGGAGGCTCGCGGGCGGGGCCGCGCCCGCGCCGCCGAGGTGCTCGACGATCCGGGCCAGCATGGTGGGCACGACCATGGCGTGGGTCACCTGCTCGCGCTCGGCGGTGGCCAACCAGGCCTCGGCCGAGAACGCCGGCAGGTAGACGACCCGGCGCCCGGCGTAGAGGTTGGAGAGGAGGTTGGCGACGCCGGCGATGTGGTACGGCGGCACGCTCACCAACGTCGCTTCCTCCTCGCCGGCGCCGAGGAACTCGACCGCCGAGAGGACGTAGGACGTGAGGTGGCGGTGGCGCAGCAGCACGCCCTTGGGCGAGCCGGTGGTGCCGCTGGTGTAGAGGACGATGCAGAGGTCGTCCTCCTCGTCCTCCCACCGCTCGGCCTCCTCGCCGGCGGCCACGACGGCATCCCACGCGTCGGGGCTGACGACGTCGAGGCCGTCACCGCCGGCGCGGGGGCCTCCGGGCCCGAGGACGACGGCCCCCGGGTGGCGGGCGGCCAACTCCTGCAGTTGCTCGTCGGCCAGCCGGAAGTTGAGGGGCACGAACGGGACGCCGGCCCACGCCGCCGCGAAGAGCGCGGTCGGCATCGACAGCGAGTTCGTCCCGACGTACACGACGGCACTCGCTCCCCGCTCGCGCAGCCAGTGCGCGCCGCGCCCGGCGGCAGCCAGGAGCTCGGTGGCGGTGGCCGTGGCGGCCTCGTCCTGGAAGGCGACGGTGTCGCGCCCCGAGGCGATCATGTCGAGCAACGTGCAGATGTTCATGCGGTCCCTACCGGGGCCGGGACGGCGACGACGGCGACGGGGGCCACGTCACGCAGGTTGGCATACCCCGCCAGCAGGACGGCGACGATGGCCCCGGAGATCAACACCGGCGGCATGTCGACAGCGTCGACGACGGGCCCGAGGGCGATGTTCGACAGGGCGACACAGCCGGCGTACCCCATCATCCAGATCGCCGTCAGCTTGCCCCGGTTGGAGTCGTCGAGGCGGACTTGGAAGGCGGTGGTCAACGAGGTCGTCATGGCCATGTAGGTGACGCCGACGAACAGGGCGGCCACCGTGCCGACCAGCGGCGTGCGGGCCAGCCCGAGCCAGGTGAGGGCGGCGCCGAAGGTGACAAGCCCCCAGCGGACGACGGCCGTCGGCGAGTACCGGGCCAGCACCGTGCCGCAACCCAGCGAACCGATCACCGCGCCGACACCGAAGGCGGCGTAGAAGACCGCGTAGGCCGTCGACTTCGGGGCCACGCCGAGGTTCTGGGACGCGACCACCGGCATCTGGTTGACGAACAGCAGCGAGAACGACGAGAAGATCGTGATCGTCACCAGCGCCCGCCGCACGACGCGGTCGTCCCTGGCCACGCGGAATGTCGTGGCCAACGACTCCCGCACCGAGTCGTGGCTGACCGAGGTCCGCGCGGGAAGGCGGACGCGGATGACGGCCAGGACCGACAGGGCCAGGCTGGCCGCGCTGAGCAGGAGCACCCAACTGGCGCCGAGGGCGGCGAACATCACGCCGGCCAGGGCCGGGCCGACGATGCGGCTCGAGTTGGTCATGACCGACTGCAACGAGATGACCGTCGGCAGCTCGTCCGGCCCGACCAGGTTCGGGAGGATGGCGGTGTAGACCGGCTGCTGGACCGCGGTACACAGCCCGAGGGCGAACGACAGGGCGAGGATGGCGAGGCGGCTCGGCGAGTCGGCCCTGACCACGAGGGCGAGCAGGATGCAGATGCCGGCCTGCGCACCGAGCAGCACCATCAGCAGCTTGCGCCGGTCGACCCGGTCGGCCAGCACGCCGCCGGCGATGCCGAGGATGAGCACGGGGCACAGGGTCGCGAACGTGATCTGGCCGACGAAGGCCGCCGACTTGGTCACGTCGTAGGCCCACGCCACGAGGACGATCATCCGCATCCACGTGCCCATCTGGGCGATGGCCGACCCGAAATACATCGAGCGGAACTGCTTGGACCGGAAGACCGATCGAACGGCTGAAGTTTCGGTGCTCACCTCAGACGACGCCGTTCGCCCGCAGCGTCTCGATGTCGGTCGGGGTGATCCCGATCGAGCCGAGCACTTCCTCCGTGTGGGCGCCGAGGGCAGGGCCGGTCGTGGTCGTGCGTCCCGGTGTGGCGCTGAAGCGGGGCACGGGGCCGACCATGGTGACGTTGCCGACCTCGTCGTCGTCGACGGTGACGAACACGCCCCGGGCCTGGAAGTGCGGGTCCTCCAGGGCGTCCTCGATGTTGTAGATCGGGCCGGCGGTGATGGCGTCGGCGTCGGCCAGCTTCACGACCTCGTCGCGCAGGCGGCTACCGAACCATTCCTTCAGCGTCTCGATGATCTCGACGCGGCGGGCGGTGCGCTTGGGGCTGCCGGCTTCGTAGGAGTCCTCGTCGAGGAAGTCCTCGCGACCGATGAGGCGCATGAGGTTGACCCAGATCGTCGTGCCCGAGGTGCCCGGGTGGAGGAGGATCCACTTGCCGTCGAGGCATTGGAACACGCCCATCACCCGCAGGTCGCTCAAGAGGCTGCCGTAGGGGTTGGCCATCGACTTCTTGGGCGGCATCGGGATGCCCTGGGTGATCTGGGGTACGCGGTTGTCGCCGATGATGCGGAGCACGGCCTCGGTGGCCGAGGAGTCGATGTGCTGGCCCGGGCCGCCGTGGACGTCACGGTGGTAGAGGGCGAACATCACGGCGTAGGCGATGGTGAGGCCGGCGATGTGGTCGGTCATGCCGGTGTGGGTCGGCGGCGCGTCCTCGAAGCTGACGGCGTCGACCATGCCGCCGTAGGCCTCGAACATGGCGCCGTAGGCCGGCCGCTGGGCGTAGGGCCCGTTCTGGCCGAAGCCGGTCTGGCTGGCCATGATCAGCTTCGGGTTGTCCTGGCTGAGCACCGACCAACCGATGTTCCACTTGTCCATCGTCCCGGGGCGGAAGCTCTCGAGCACGACGTCGGCGGTCTTGGCCAGCTCGCGGAAGATGCGCTGGCCCTCCTCGACCCTGAGGTTCAAGGTGATCGACTTCTTGTTGCGGCCGACGCTCTTCCACCACAGCGCGCTCGAGGCCCCGCCGGTCGGGCCGAGGAAGCGCATACCGTCGCCGCCGCCGGGCTGCTCGACCTTGATGACCTCGGCGCCGAAGTCGGCGAAGATCGAGGTGGCGAACGGGCCCGCCAGGAGGACGGCGGGCTCCAACACCCGCACGCCGGCGAGCGGTAGGTCAGTAGTCATCGATCTCCTTGGATCACTTCGGCCAACCATCCGATGTCCGACAGGAACCGGAGCTCGTCGTTCAGGTGGGTGCAGGTGCTCGGGCCCTGCATCCCCTCGAGCACGCGGCGGCGGAGGTCGGTCACCGGGACGCCCACCACGAACTGCGCGCTGGCCGCGGCCGCCGGGCACTCCTGCCACGGCAGCACGCGGGGCTGCGCCTCGATCGAGGTGATCGTGCCCTGGCCCAGGTCGAACCGGCCGCTGACGCTGTACTCGTGGAGCACGTCGTGGGCGCCGTCCTCGCCGATGTGCTCGTCACGGAACATGGCGTCGATCTCGGCCGCGCCGCCGTCGCCGAGCACCAGGTCGACCCGGCGGGAGCGGCGCATGGAGTGGGGCGGGGTCGGCGGCCGGTCGTGCCATCCGCCGTCGTCGGGCTCGTTCACCAGCGCCGGGGCCGGCGGGCCCACCGGGATCGGCGAGTGGCCGAACTCCTGCACCCACGTGCCGATGGTGCCGTCGGCGGTGTAGCCCGCGCACAGGTCGACCCGGCCCTGGAAGCGGGCCCTGGTCGAGGGCGAGTCGTCGGTCGGCGGGGCCGCCCGCATGTGGGCGTAACCGGCGATGAACGACGGCATCACGATCTCGTCGAGCAGGCAATGCAACAGCCCGTGGCGGCCGACGTCGAGGGGGCCGCCGACGGCGAACGACCGGCCGACGAGGCTGCGGAACCCGGTGGTGACGGTGGCCTTGCGGACCTCGGCCAGCTCGGGCGGGAGCTCGGGCTCGACCGTCGTGATCGACCTCGTGAGGGCGTCGAGGCGCATGACGAAGCCGTGTTCGCCGAGCACCTTCGGCGACGTGCCGCCCCGCAGGTCGCGGCCGCGGGCGGCGACGACGAGGTCGCCAGTCGGGCCGTCGGGCCACGACGTGTCGATCGTCGTCGTCCGCCTGATCGACATGGCGTCGACCGCGGGCGAGCCGCGGCTCGGGTCGTGCGGCCCCCGGCGCTGGTCCTCGTCCCAGATGTCGGTCACCGTCATTCCGGCGTGAAGTACGGGAGGGTCAGCGCGCCGAGTTGGCGGAAGACGACCCGCACCCGGAGCAACGGCGCGATGTCGTCGGTATCGCAGCCGACGAGGTTGCTGAGCATGTGGAAGCCCTCGTCCATCTCCACCACGATCGGGGCGTAGGGCACGGTGTAGGCCGGCGCCTGCGGCCGCCACACGACCGACCAGCTATAGAGCACGCCCCGACCGAGGCTGCGCTCCCACACCAGGTCGCGGCCCGTGCATTGGCGGCACACGAGGCTCGGGATGAAGACCGCGGCGCCGCAGTCACCGCACCGCTGGAACACGATCTCGCCCCGGGCGCAGCCGTCCCAGAAGGGCGCGGTGAGCGGGGACGTCTCCGGCAGCGGGATGCCTTCTTCCTGGGCGACGAGGATGGTCACGGCCGCTCGCTGCCGAGGAGGATCACGTCGTTGAACAGCGCGCCGGCGCCGCCGTTGGTGCACAGCACGACCTCGGCCCCTTCGACCTGGCCGGTGGCACAGGTGCGTTGCAACTGTTGGACGCCGCGTGCCGCCCGCTGCAGGAGCTGGGCGCCGCCGTGGCTGTAGGACATGGTGCCGCCGTCGGTGGTGACGGGGAGCTCGCCGCCGGGTCCGATGTTGCCGTCGAGCACGTAAGGCCCGCCCTCGCCCGGCTTGCAGAAGCCGTGGGCTTCGAGCTGGCGGATGATCTCGAACGAGAACGGGTCGTAGAACTCGCAGCAGTCGACGTCCGACGGCGACAGCCCGGCCATGTCGAACGCCGCCTGGCTCGCCCGCCGGCCGACCTGGCCGTTGACGATGTCGTCGGCCCGGCCCTTGAGGTCCCACGTCGGTGGGTGCTGGTACGCAGGACCGAAGGAGTCGCTGCCGCCGCCCAGGATGTAGACCGGCCGTTCGACGATGTCCCGGGCCCGCTCGGCGGTGGTGATCAACAACCCGCAGCCGCCCTCGGCCGTCATCGCACAGTCGAGGAGGTGGAACGGGTCGGCCACCATGCGCGAGTTCAAGATGTCGTCGACGGTGTACGGGCCCCGGTCGAAGTAGACGGCGTCGGGGTTGACGTGGCCGTTGTTCCTGATCGTGGCCGACACCGCCGCCAGGTGCTCGGGCTTGGTGCCGTAGGTCTGCATGTGGCGCCTGGCCACGAGGGCGAACTCGACGGCGGTGTACATGCCGAAGGGCAGGACGAACTCGCTCGACGGTCGTGTCCACGGGGCCGTGCTCGAGCGGTCGGTGTAGACGCCGGCCCGGCCCTCGTTGACGATGACGGTGGTGCAGATGCCGGTGGCCACGAGGCTCGCGGCCTGGATCACCGCCGGGATGCCGGCGTAGGCATCGCTCGTCCACAACGGGCCGAGGCCAAGAGCATGGCCTACCCGGCTGGCCTGGCTGCCGAAGAGGCCGTCGATCGACGAGAGCTCGATGCCGGCCGCGGCCACCAGGCCTTGGACGGTCTCCAGGGCCAGGGAGTACGAATCGTGGCCTTCGAGCCTTCTGGCCTGCTTGGTGTTGAAGACGGTGGCGATGGCCACGTCGCGGAACGGGTGCTCAGTTCCGCCTTGGTACATGCACGTACGATAGTTGGAAATCCATCTATCTTGCAACCAACTTCAGTGATCGACCAGCCCCCAGGCCAGGGCGGTGTTCACATCGATGGCCCGGGCGGTGAGGGCCATCCACGCCGTGCGGTGCCGCCCGATCCGGCGCGGTATCGAGACCGTGCCGCCCGCGCCCGGGATGAGCCCCATGGTCACTTCTGGCAGGCGGAAGGTCGAGTCGGGTTCGGCGACGATCGTCTTGGCGAACGCCGGGATCTCGATGCCGGCCCCGACGCACGCTCCGTGGACGAACACCGTCGTGCGCTCGGCGACCGCGGCCATCGCCTCCCCCGGATGGCGCGTGAGCCGAACGGCGTGGGCCGTGCCGGCGTCCTCGACGGTGCCGAACTCACCGAGGTCGCCGCCGGCCGAGAACGACGGGCCCTTGCCCCGCAGCTCGACCCGTAGGCTCTCGTCGGCCGCGGCCAGGTGGAGGGCCTCGACCAGCGCGTCGCGCGTGGCCGTGTCGATGGCGTTGCGGGCCTCGGGCCGGTTCAACGCGATCCTCAGCACGTCGCCGTCGCGCTCGACCTCGACGGCCGGTCCTTCGCTCGGCTTGGTCGCCGGTGCCGGCCGCGCCGCCAACCACCGTTGGTAACCGCCGCTGGCAAGGAGCAGCGCATACGTCGAAGACTCGGCGACCAACGCCGACCACAGGTCGAGGGGCTCGGCCGCCCGCAGGAGCGCGACCAGGCTCGTCGCCGCGATCGGCTGGCGGCGCGTGGTCTCCTCGATGGCGTCGAGGTCGTCGCCCCCGTCGACGCAGACGTCGACGGCACCGACCAGTGCGCCAGGGAACGAACCGGCGTCGCCGACGAGGACGGTGGGCGCGGCCAGCTTTCGCAGGTTCGGGATGGCGTCGGCCGCGAGCTGCGGATCGGGGGCGGTTCCGAGGTCGAGCACGCAGGCTTCGCCGGTGAAGAGGACGGAGGCCCGCTCCCGGAAGTCGGCTCCGCCAGGCCCCGCCAGGAGTCGAAGGTCCGAGACCCGCATCGCTCGACACCCTACGTTGGAACCCCTGTGGAGCTGACGATGCGCCGATGGGCGGCGAGCGGCGCGATGGCGCTGACCGGCGACGCCGGCGGCCCCCCGTTGGCCCCGGCGACGGCGGCCGCGGTGGTGGCGAACGGGTTACTGGCCGATCGGGCCGCGCTGGCCGGGCTGTCGCGCCAAGGCACGACCTCGTGCGGCGGCAGCGCCCGCCTGCTGCCCGCCCGCGACG